>CAZLLL010000128.1:0-7726 GCA_964560255.1 uncultured Methylomonas sp. | reverse complement strand
TCAGTATCAATATAAATATCAATGACCTAAATCGTCATATGCTACGATTTGAAACTATTTACAAACTGATAGATAGTCTCACTATCGAATTTCGAGGTATCAAAATCACCTACGAGGAACTCTCTGAAAATCGTGAAAAATGCCTGAAAACTATCTCTGAATACCTTGGAACGGAAGACTTTAAAATGGAAACCTTAACGGCTAAAACGGTAAAACAAAACCCTGCAAAACTGGATGAACTCATTGAAAATTTTGATGAAGTCTATGCCGCATTGGAGGATACTCAATATAAATGGTTCCTTGACGAGCCGGAGGCATAACGTGAAGATTTTTGGAATAGGTCTTTCAAAGACAGGAACACCCAGCGTAAACATTCGGCCATACCTTATCGTAGGTACAAAAAGTACGGTACACACGTTATAGAATACTATATAACCGTCTTTCATCATACCTAGGATAAAAATAATTATTTAATATTTTTCATAACATTCAACTGGTTAATGATTTAGATGAAAGTAAGATTTCTAAAAATACAGTGGTAGAATAATAAATTCCGTTAGGGTGACTAAATATAGAGATTATTATTTCTTAGCTGAGCACCCATAACAATTTGAATGTTATCATTATATTTAATTACCAAAACTAAAAATGCTATGATGAAAGACGGATATAACATGGCTCATGGAAATTATTTTACCTGAGCTCGCTCAACAACTAGAAGGGACACCACCGACCTCAACATACCCAACAATATTAACACTAATTTTTTTTCCCCCGAATAATCGCTTCCGGATGTCGCCCTAAATAGTCCGCCAATAATCGTAGTGATTTCGCAGAGCGGCGAATTTCCGTCAAAGTGCCATTCAAGTTTTGCTGAAACTGCGCATTTTCATTAAATACTTCACCCACACTATTTGCACTCGCCTGAAATTGCTCCAGTGTTTTATTTGCATTTTCTATCGTCACTTGCACATTGCTTAATATTGGAGTTGTTGCCTTATCCAGTTTTTGCATGCTATTACTGCTATGCAGCAGAGTTTTTTCAGCATAACCAGCAATCGCTTCAGAATGGCTGTTAAAACTTTTCAATATACTCTGTAACTCTGTCAACGAAGTGGCTAAGGCGTGAATAGCCTGCCGTGTATCATCCGACCCTGTGATTTCTTTGATATTTTTAATCATGATCAGTAATTCAGTAAATAAATCATGAAAAGGAATATTCTGTATTTCCCTGATCGCATCGGCGATATTTTTTTTAACTTCTTGACTGTTTGATGCTATTGCCGGCAACTCTGCGAAATCTTTGTTTAAATGCATTAAACTCATAGGCGAATCAGGCCGTAGTAACGACTCTATATATAACTTACCTGTGACTAAGCTGGTATATTGCAATTGCAGTCGTAAGCCGTCTTCAATCAATTGTTGCATGATCGTTTGCTTGCGATTGAATGCCTTGACCTGAATCAGTTGCTCACATTTTTCATGTTCTATTTCTATAAATACAGGCGTTAAGATACGCTTAGTCTTTGGATCCAGTTGCACCTGTATATCCGTCACTTTACCAATCGGTACACCTTGCATTTTTACTAATGCACCGACTGACAAGCCATTAACTGATTCATCAAAGTAGACGACAAATTCTGATTTTTTGGTAAACCATTTGCCACTAGCGAATACGGTTATCCCTATCAGTGCTATTAATAAAGCACCTAGCACAAAAACACCTATAATAGTCGGGTTGGCCTGTTTACTCATATCAACTTTGTTTTAGGTAACATCATTCATTCCTCGGCTCAAAAATTGTTGCACAGCAGGATTTGGACATTCTTTTAATAATTTTTTGGGTGCGCCTTGTGCAATGGCAGTTTTACTCACAGAGTCGAGAAAAACCGAATCGGTACCAATTGTAAATAAACTGGGTAAGTCATGAGTGACGACAACAATGGTCGTACCTAAACTTTTCTGAATGCTCAAGATCAAATCATCTAGTAATTTTGCACTAAGTGGGTCGAGACCCGCTGAAGGCTCATCAAAAAAAAGTATATCCGGATCTAAAGCCAGAGCTCTTGCCAGACCCGCACGTTTTTTCATGCCCCCGCTTATTTCTGCCGGGTAATACTCTTCAAAGCCTACCAGCCCGACCAAGGCTAATTTTAAATAAGCGAGACCTTTAATTTCATCAAAGGCCAGATCAGTATACTCTTTTAAGGGAAGCTCAATATTCTCTGCCAGAGTTAATGAGCTCCATAATGCGCCACTCTGGTACATAACACCATTGCTGCGCATAATTTTTTTACGTTGTTGATCAGAAATCTGCCACAAATTTGCATTTTGATAATAAATCTCACCCTTAGCTGGTTTTTTCAGGCCGAGTAAATGCCTTAATAAAGTACTTTTACCGCAGCCGTTACCACCCATAACAATAAAAATATCTCCTTTGTATATTTTAAAGTTAAGCTGTTGCTGGATAATAAAATCATCATAGGCCATAGTCAGGTCTTTGACTTCAATATGAACCTGTTTTAGCGCAGCCATTTTAAAAACCTATTACCTGATAAATCACCGTCAAAGTCGCATCCGCAACGACCACACTGACAATCCCCGCAACTACGGCATCGGTAGCCGCATCCCCCACCGATGAAGAGCTCCGCCCACAGCGCATACCACTCAGGCACCCTGATAAAGCCACCAGTACACCAAAAATACTGCTTTTAATAAGGCCGGTTAAAAAATCGTTCAAATCTAATGCAGATTGGGTTTGCACTAAATATTCAATCACTGATATATCCAGTAGACTGACACCAACGAGTAAACCACCCAAAATCCCCATAAAATCTGCATATAAGCATAATAAAGGCAGCATAACAATCAGCGCTAACATACGTGGTAATACCAAAAAATCAATCGGAGAAATACCTAAAGTCTCCAATGCATCAATTTCTTCATTAACCTGCATAGAACCCAACTGTGATGCAAATGCTGCCCCTGTGCGTCCTGCCATAATAATAGCTGTCATCATTGCGCCCATTTCTCGCGCCATGCCTAGGCCAACAAGGTTAGCAACATAGATTTGTGCGCCAAATAATTGCAACTGCATGGCGCCGACAAATGCTAAAATCAAACCGACTAACAGGCTTATTAAGGTCACAATGGGCAATGCTTTTGGCCCACATTCCTGCATAATCAACCATAAATCCTGCATCCGAAAACAGGCTTTTCCACGCAATAAGCGCATAGAACTCAAGCACACTTCCCCAACAAAAGTCAGCATAAGTAAGCTTTGCTTAAAAGAAAGTCGTGTTTGTTCTCCTAGTTGTGCAATAAATGTCAGACCCTGGTCTGTTTTCTGACCACTTTCGCGCACTGGAAAGGCAGATGCCTGTTTCAGTAAACCCTGAGCTGCTACCGGCAAGCCAGCCATGTTCAAAGCGATATTCTGCGTCTGACAGTAGGCTTGCAGCTGTTGCAGAAACAGGACAAAGCGGCTATCCCAATGGCTTAACCCCTCCCCTTTTAGAGTTAAATTTACGCAATCCAGCTGTTGTAGTTGTTGCTTAACCTGCATAATATCAGGCACAACGTTGCCTATTATCCAGTCGCCTTCAATAACACCCGTCGTAACCTGATTTTCACTGACGGAAAGTTTAAACGTGCATTCTTTCAAAAGAGGAGGCCTGTTATGAACAATAATATAAGATATATAAACAAAGATTAACGGGTGTCGTCAACAAAATAAATAGTAAAATTAATTTTAAGCTAATAATGCAACTGTCATGAGAGCAGGGGAATCATATTTTTGGCTATAAACTTAAGATGGGACAAATTTGCATGCTATTGAATACCTATCCCACCTGAAAGTTAAAGACATAAGTTATAATAAATTTTATGCATCAGAGCTAGACGAGCTACGTAGGTTGTGAGTGAGGCACGAACTCCAGCATTGATGGCTAGGGATGTATTTTGTTGGGGTTAGTGCCTCACCCGCAACCTACCCTCTTTAATTAGCCTATAAATATAAAGAATGTCCCGTCTTAAGCTAAATAGGGGAAAAGAAATACAATGCACCTTTACCCATATCACCGATGTACCTATAGTACACGATTTGCGAAAAGTGCAGAGGGTGGAATTTTTTTTGGCTATAGTGTGTCGTTCACATTTTTAAAAAAGCACTTTATGTAGCCGTTTTTTTAAGATGTCCGGTGTTAAAATGGTGCTCACAATTTATTTTTTGCAGGTTCCTGAATAAGCCCTAAAAATACGTTTTATTTTCCACATCTTATTGTATTAATTTACCATGGCACAACAAAAACAATTCCTTGATGTTATCAGTCCTGAACTCGCAAAATCCCGTTTTGAAGCAGTGCTTTTGCTACAACCCTCAGAAGAATTAATATCCTTGAATCAGGCATTAGGGCGTATTTTATCCAGAGATATCGCGGCCAAAGTGAATGTCCCTTCTTTTGATCGCTCTAACCTTGATGGCTTTGCTGTTAAAGCATCAGATACTATCGGCGCGGAAGAGCATAGCCCAGTTTATTTACACATGTTAGACCAGGTTATTGCTGCAGGAGCAAGTCCTGGGCAGGAAGTGACTGCTGGCTTTGCTATGTCGATTGCAACTGGGGGCATGTTACCCAGAGGTGCGGATGCCATTGTCATGATTGAGCATGCGGATATTGTCGAAAATAAACTAATGGTGTTAAAAGCCGTTAGCCCAGGTTCAGGAATTGCTTTTACTGGCACGGATGTTTCCAGTGGCCAGATTATTCTTTATCAGGGGGATTTATTAACCAGTCGCGAAACGGGGATCTTAGCGGCAATTGGTGAAACAAAAATACCTGTCTGGAAACGGCCTAAAATTGCTATTTTTTCTACGGGTAATGAAATTATTGCGCCTGGAGAAAAAATGACTCCCGGCCTAGTTTATGATTCAAATGCACGCATTATTGCTGATGCCGTTAAAGAACTAGGAGGCGAACCTGTTGAACTGGGGATTGCGATTGATAATCTGGCAGAATTACGCGATAAAATACAACAAGCGCTATTACTTGCTGATATAGTTCTACTGTCAGGTGGTACCAGCAAAGGTGAGGGTGATTTATCGTACCAAGTGGTCTATGAATTAGAAGATCCGGGAGTTATCGTACACGGTGTTGCGTTAAAACCGGGTAAACCTATTTGTTTGGCGGCTAGCCTGGGCAAGCCTGTCGTGGTTTTACCTGGATTTCCCACTTCGGCAATTTTTACTTTTCATGAATTTGTTGCTCCTGTTATTCGTAAATTAGCCGGACTATCGGCGAGCAGCCAGAGTAGAGTAAAAGCGAAACTTGCTGTACGTGTCAACTCAGAAATAGGCCGAGCTGAGTTTCTACTGGTGCGTTTATTGGATAACAACGCACTGAACAATACTGATCCACAAAAAATACAATTGGTAGCCTATCCGATAGGCAAAGGTTCTGGCAGTGTCACCACCTTCAGCCACGCAGATGGTTTTGTGCGTATCGACCAGCACGTCGAACTGTTAGAGTCCGGAACTGAAATAGACGTACAACTGATTAGTCGCAATACCCGACCTGCTGATCTGGTGATTATTGGTAGTCACTGTATGGGGCTGGATTTAATTATGAGCCTGTTAAAACGCCGGGGTATCCAGGTTAGGTTTATGTCAGTTGGATCTTCGGCAGGTCTTAATGCCGTTAAAAGAGGTCAATGTGATATTGCCGGAATGCACCTTTTTGATGCTGATAGTGAATCTTATAACCTGCATTGTCTCACTGCGGACTTAAGTCTTATCAGGGGTTATCGCCGCCAGCAGGGCCTAGTTTTTAGGCAGGATGATCCGCGTTTTATCGGTATTAGTGCTAAAGAAATCGTCAGCCAGGTCAAGCATGATCCCACCTGTTTAATGATTAACCGCAATCAGGGGAGTGGTACCCGAGTTTTAATTGAGCAATTACTCAATGGTAGCAAACCTAATGGTTATCTGGTGCAAACCAGTAACCATCGTGCTGTTTTTGCTGCCATTCAGCAAAAAAGAGCAGACTGGGGCGTAGCTATACACTCTTTGAATGAAGATAATATGGGGTTTTTAGAGATTCAGGATGAATGCTACGATTTTATGGTAGCCAATACAAAATTACAGAAAAAATCAGTACAGGTTTTTATTGAGTTGCTGCAAGATAAAAGTGTACAAGCCAGATTAGCAGAAATAGGAATTATCACTGATGGAGAAACGGGTAGCCTTTATCAGCAACAAGCAGAATAGTTAGGTAACTCGCAACAAATACTCTACTAAAAATCAATACCTTCGCCTATAGGGCTGGGTGTTTTCTCGAAGCGTCTTTTTGCGTAGAGAAGATACAAGGCTTTCCGACATCGCGTCAAGCCATTTGAGGTAACTAAATAAAAACTCCTCTAGGATTTTTATAAGTGGACGCAGGGCAAATCAGGGCATCGCAGATTTTAATCAGTCCCGTTAAGCTTTTGCCGCGTTGTAGGCAAGGATGCCCAAAATGAGCTTTCGCAAAAGCAGGGACTCCCCGCTTTCGTAATTTATATATTAAAGATTCCAAATAGCTTCTAAAATACTCCTCTCACGATCTATCTTCACATCAAGTATAATAGCTTTAAGGGAGATGGAAACAAATAATCATCCAATATTGCGAGTCTTTTTGTCCGTCTTCTGCGTTGTAGCAACCGTTACGTAGCCAGCTATGCGCCTGTTACTACGCCTTGAATACGAACAAAAATCCTGCCCAATATTGGACGATTATTTATTTCCAGCTCCCTAAGTATAAACTTTAAAATTTCACAAAGAACTCTGACTATGCTTGATATCGGTCTATTTAATACCTTAACTATAAAAAAATACAACGGCTTACAGCTGTATCTGGATGGAGGAAGTAGTGGAGACATTCTTTTATCCGATAAACAAGCACCTAAAGATACAAAGGTGGGCGATTCCCTTAAAGTATTCGTTTATACTGGCTCTGATGGTGAATTACTAGCCACGCGTAAAAAGCCTCTGGTACAAATGGACGGCGTGGCCTGGCTAAAAGTTATTTCTATTAGTCGCGCAGGTGCTTTTCTTGACTGGGGGCTTCCTAAAGACCTGCTAGTGCCATTTTCTGAACAAGACTACGAACTGGAAGAAAACCGTTATTGTTTGGTAAAAGTCTATCTTGACGATCAACAACGTATTGCAGCATCCACCTACCTCAATCATTATATTTCTGACGAAGCACACTATTTAAGTGAAGGAAATAAGGTTTCACTAATAATTGCAAGCAAAACCGACTTAGGCTTTAAAGCAGTAGTAAATGATAATTTTTGGGGAATTTTATATCATAATGAAGTTTTTCAGCCACTACGAGAAGGGCAAAAACTCACAGGCTATATCAAGAAAATTCGCGAAGATAAAAAAATAGATTTAAGTCTGAATAAAACTGGCTATACCCACGTTTTACCCGTCACTGAACAAATTATCCAACGCCTAAAAGATAATCATGGCTTTTTAGAATTATCCGATAAAAGCTCTCCAGAAGTCATTAATGCGGCTTTTGGTGTGAGTAAAAAGGTATTTAAACATGCTATTGGTACTTTATATAAAGAACGCCGAATTACATTGACCAAAACCAGTATTTCTTTGCATAAAAAATAGTAGAGCAGACATCAGGGAGCTGGAAATAAATAATCGTCCAATATTGGGCAGGATTTTTGTTCGTAT
>CAZLLL010000127.1:0-7851 GCA_964560255.1 uncultured Methylomonas sp. | reverse complement strand
GCAATATTGGATGATTATTTGTTTCCATCTCCCTAAGGGCATCATGTTGACATACTTTGCAAAATATATCCTACCGATAAAATACGCTCATAAAAATATTTTATGAGCCAGTTATTAAAAATACCTTTAAATAAATCCATGAAATTATGAAAAATCTGACCAGTGCAGAATTGCGTACTGCTTTCTTGAAATTCTTTGAGAAACAAGGCCACTCTATTCAGCCCTCTAGCCCTTTGGTTCCTGGTAATGATCCTACCTTATTGTTTACCAATGCTGGGATGGTGCAATTTAAGGATACATTTTTAGGCAGAGAGCCACGTAATTATGTGCGTGCAACTACAAGTCAGCGCTGTGTCAGAGCAGGTGGTAAACATAATGATCTGGAAAATGTAGGTTACACGGCAAGGCATCACACCTTTTTTGAAATGCTGGGTAATTTTAGTTTTGGTGATTATTTTAAAACAGACGCGATTCATTTTGCCTGGGATTTTTTAACCAAAGAGCTATCCATTCCAGCTGAAAAATTATGGGTGACGGTCTTTGACGAAGACTCGGAAACTGAAAAAATATGGCTGGAAGACGTAAAAATTGATAGCTCACGCTTTTCTCGAATTGGTGCCAAAGATAATTTCTGGTCGATGGGTGATATAGGGCCTTGTGGGCCTTGCACTGAAATTTTTTATGACCATGGTGAAGAAATAGCAGGGGGCCCCCCAGGTACACCGGAAGAAGATGGTGATCGTTATATCGAAATCTGGAATTTGGTGTTTATGCAATATGATCGTGATGCTGATGGTCATTTAACCCCCTTACCTAAGCCTTCTGTTGATACTGGAATGGGCTTAGAGCGGATTACTGCTGTTTTACAAGGCGTACACAATAACTATGAAATAGATTTATTTCAACGACTATTAAGCAAAGCGGCTGATCTGGCAGGCACTCAAGATTTAACGACCAGCTCATTAAGGGTTATAGCCGATCATATACGCTCTTGCGCTTTTATGGTTGTGGATGGTGTCATGCCGTCCAATGAAGGTCGTGGTTATGTTTTAAGGCGTATTATTCGTCGTGCGATCCGTCATGGTTATCGCTTAGGCATCCGTGAAGTTTTCTTCTATCAATTAGTGGCGCCATTAGCATTGGAAATGGGTGAAGCTTATCCTGAGCTAGCCAATGCACAAGTGCAAGTTGAGCGTATATTAAAAGTTGAAGAAGAGCGCTTTGCTGAAACGCTGGAACAAGGAATGAAAATACTTGAATCCTGCGTAGAAAAAATGCACGGCACTGTGATTCCAGGTAATATTGTTTTTCAACTTTATGATACCTATGGTTTTCCGGTTGATTTAACCGCTGATTATGCACGCGAAAAGCATTTAACAGTAGATCATGCAGGTTTCGACATTGCCATGGGAGAGCAGCGCGATAGGGCGCGAGCGGCAAAGAACTTTGGTGCAGATTACAATCAGTCTATCAAGCTAGAAGCGCAAACGGAATTTACCGGTTACCAGAAACTGACAGAAAATAGCAAAATTATTGGCCTATTCCAGCAAAGCCAGGCAGTAGATACTCTGTCAGAAGGCGCAGAAGCTGTTGTGGTTTTAGATCATACGCCTTTTTATGCTGAATCTGGCGGGCAGGTGGGAGATTGCGGGCGCATTGAAACGAATAGTGCGGTATTTGAAGTCAGCGATACCCAAAAGCAGGGGGGCTGTCTGTTTTTACATTATGGCAAAGTTATTTCAGGTGAACTCAGTAATAATATTGATTGTACTGCAAATGTAGAGCCAGGAAATAGGCAAGCAATTACTCTAAACCATTCCGCGACACACTTGCTACATGCCGCTTTACGTCAAGTACTGGGTGAGCATGTGATGCAGAAAGGCTCATTGGTCAATGCAGAGCGCTTACGCTTTGATTTTGCTCATTTTGAGCCGATGACAACAGATGAAATAAAAATCATCGAACGCATGGTCAATCAGCAAATTCGATATAATGCGCAGGTGACTGCCGATATTATGCCTAAAGATGATGCTATCAATGCAGGGGCAATGGCCTTGTTCGGGGAAAAATATGGTGATCAAGTCCGGGTATTAAAAATAGGTAAATTCTCGACTGAATTATGTGGAGGTGTGCATGTGCAGCGCGCTGGTGATATCGGTTTATTTAAAATTATCAGTGAAACAGGCGTCGCGTCAGGTGTACGTCGTGTAGAAGCAATTACCGGTGAAGTGGCAATACATTGGTTAGAAATACGTGAAAAGTCAATGGCAACAATTGCCAATGCATTGAAAGTACCACCTGACACAACAGCGGAAAAAGTACAGCAGTTGCTGGAGAAAAATAAATTACTAGAAAAAGAATTAGCGCGTTTACAAACTAAATTAGCCAGTTCGGCGGGCGGTGAATTAGCAAGTCAGGCAGTTGAAATTGATGGAATCAAGGTCTTGGCGGTTAAACTAGACGGTGTAGAGCCGAAAGCAATGGGCGATGTGCTAGACCAGCTGAAAAATAAACTGGGCAGTGCAGCGATAGTGCTAGCTAGTGTTAGCAATGGCAAGGTTAATTTAATTGCTGGCGTGACTAAAGAGCAAACCAAACGATTAAAAGCAGGTGATTTGGTTAATGCGGTTGCTGCACAGGTTGGTGGTAAAGGCGGAGGTCGTCCAGATATGGCGAGGGCAGGGGGGACAGAACCTGAAAACCTAGACCAGGCGTTACAGCAAGTGCCTGAATGGGTACGTGAAAAAATAGGTACTTAAAGAATGGCGGTTTTTGTATATAAATTTGGTGGTACTTCAGTAGGCTCAGTTGAGCGTATTAAAGCAGTTGCGAAAAAAGTAAAAGCAGCGCGCGACAAAGGCGATCAGCTGGTAGTCGTCGTTTCTGCGATGAGTGGTGAAACTAATCGTTTGCTTGCTTTGGCGGGACAAATTCAACAACAGGCTATTTCTAGAGAAATGGATGTTTTATTGTCTACTGGTGAACAAGTGACCATAGCCCTGCTCAGTATGGCGCTGAATGAAATTGGCTGTCCGGCTTGCTCATATACCGGCGGACAGGTGCGCATAGAAACGGATAGCACCCATACTAAAGCAAGAATTAAACGTATTGATGATGAAAAAATTCATAACGATTTAAAGGCTGGTAAAGTGGTGGTGGTTGCAGGCTTTCAGGGAATGGACGAGCATGGTAATATCACCACGCTAGGTCGAGGTGGTTCGGATACCACAGCTGTTGCACTCGCAGCAGCATTAAATGCCAAAGAATGTCATATTTATACCGATGTAGATGGGGTTTACACCACCGACCCACGCATAGAGCCTAAAGCGCGGCGCTTAGACAGTATTACTTTTGAAGAAATGCTGGAAATGGCCAGTTTAGGGTCAAAAATATTGCAAATCAGATCAGTTGAATTTGCAGGAAAATATAATGTCGCTTTACGCGTTTTATCATCATTTTCAGAAGGGCGTGGCACGCTCATTACATACGAGGAACCAGCCGTGGAGCAAGCACTCATATCAGGAATTGCCTTTAACAAGGACGAAGCAAAATTAACTATTACAGGTGTACCAGATATTCCTGGCGCGGCATTTAAAATATTGGGCCCGGTTGCCGATGCAAATATCGAAATTGATATGATCATTCAGAATGTTGCTGATGATGCCACAACCGATTTTACTTTTACCGTGCACAGAAATGATTTTTTAAAGGCAAAAGAGATACTTAGCAATACTTGCCGTGAATTAAATGCAAAGACAGTGACAGCGGATGACAGTATTGTTAAAATATCAATTGTTGGAGTGGGCATGCGCTCTCATGCTGGCATTGCAAGCAAAATGTTTGAAGTGTTCGCAAAAGAAAATATTAATATTAAAATGATAGCAACTTCAGAAATAAAAATTTCGGTTGTAGTTGATGAAAAATATCTGGAGTTAGCCGTAAGAGCACTACATGCCGCATTTGAACTGGATCAGGAGCCTACTGAAATTAAGCATTGATTCAATTATTATATAAATTAATCACTAAAGTGTTTATTTTTTATTAATAACTGTTATACTGATCGGCTCAGTCTGGCTCTTGTTAAAATAGGGCTTTTATGTAAACCAGGGAGACTAAAGATGCTTATATTAACGCGTCGTGTAGGTGAAACCTTAATGATCGGTGATGATGTTACGGTTACGGTTCTAGGTGTTAAAGGCAATCAAGTACGTATTGGTATTAATGCACCGAAGGAGATATCAGTACACAGGGAAGAAATTTACGAAAGAATCAAGAATGAACAGGCGAGTGGAGCAGAAACAGCCTCCTCCCCATCCCCACCTGCTGATGAGCCTGGAGCAGCGGGTCTGATGGGCAGCGATGACTAGAATAGTAAAAACTGGAGAGATGGCCGAGTGGCCGAAGGCGCTCCCCTGCTAAGGGAGTATGGGTTTTGTCGCCCATCGAGGGTTCGAATCCCTCTCTCTTCGCCATATTAAGATAGTTAGCGAACTGACAAAATCGTTGACAAGGAATAACATAACAAGGATAATAGTAAAGCTAAACAATGCGCCCGTAGCTCAGCTGGATAGAGTACTCGGCTACGAACCGAGCGGTCGGGAGTTCGAATCTCTCCGGGCGCGCCATGTTGTTGTATAAGGATTATTCCCCTGTAGCTCAGTTGGTAGAGCGGGTGACTGTTAATCACTAGGTCGGCGGTTCGAGCCCGTCCGGGGGAGCCAAGTAAAAAACAAGCCTTGTAGCATTTTATGTTACGAGGCTTTTTTATGCGTGGTACATTTTGTGGAGCCTTTGGGACTTTCGTTTGTTAGCTCAAAGTACGTCACGGCTAAAAAATCACATAGAGTAGTTCTTATCGTATGACTTCATAAATGTCTTCACATTCATTATTGAGCATATCAACCTGGTTTCTGTTGTCAAGCTACCTATCTAAGACGGGATAGTCTCCCGCTAAACAAGTAGAGTGGGTATGCCTTTTTTGCCCACCATCAGGCAGGCACGCACTAAAGTAATATCTGAATTTGACTTGCTTTCTGCTGCGTGTATCAGAGGCATAAATCATGACTTCGTTAAAGTTACCATCCCTGATTTCAGCGTTTGAATTTAAAAAAATACTTTTGAAGTGGTTCTTTGGTATGCTAACGTCTATTCAACATTACAACAAATCGTATTAATCAGGAGTCATCAATGTCTAGTCCTCGCGGCTCAATTCGTTCAGAAGCTCAACCCGCTGACTGGAATAATCTGAATTCCAGCCAAAAACAAGCTGTCATAGAAATTTTAGAAACATTAGAAAGTGCCGTTTTGCAACTGCCTAGCCAAAGAGAATCCAATCAGCGTGATTACGAGAACCGACATTCCCCCTGTTTGAGCTGGAATCGGGCATCTCGCATTTCATTTTTAGATGGACAGCGTGGTACAGGAAAATCTACCGTATTGATTTCTGTATTAAATTTTATTTCAAAAGGTGAAATTACTGGAGCGACAGATGGCAGTGGAAGGGATGCAGAATCAGCAATGAAAACCATTCGAAATAGAGTGGTGATGTTAGAACCTATAGATATGGAGCCCGTTCCCAGACATTGGAATATGCTGCCTGCTATTTTAGCTCGTATTGAAGAAGCCTTCTCAAGGTACTCTACGGTAGAAACAAATAACGGAATAACGCCTGGATTACTTACCCCCTCTAATCATTATCATGATGCACAGCGAAATTTACAACAATTACAAAACAATATTACACTGTCCTGGGATGGAAACTTAAACGAACGTGCTGCCCAGCTTGATCCCGATGCTTATGCTCAAGAAACAATGCGTAATGAACGTGCACGCATCAATCTTAACCCCAATATTAGCAAAGTGCTGGATCAATTAGCAAAACAAATATCTCAATGCAGCCAGATTGACAACCCTATATTTTTGCTGCCCATTGATGATTTTGATTTGAATCCTGGTGCATGTTTAGAAATGTTACGTATTTTACGTATGATTTCAGTCTCGCGTTTATTTACATTGGTACTCGGTGATTTAGAAGTTGTTGATGTTGTATTAAACTTAAAACAGTCTGCAAACCTGAGTGCGATTTACAGTCACCCAAATCAAAAAATGCTATCTGTAATACCTGCCGAGATTTCCATGTTGGCAGGTAGGATTTCATCTCATGCTTTGCATAAATTACTCCCTCCCTTGCAATGTATTGGGTTGTATTCATTGGCTAAACATGAAACTTTGAACTATCGACCTTTGGGCGAAAATGATAATCAGTCGTTGTTTAAAAGTTTAGACAAATGTAAAGTTAGAATTAGTAATGACTTTTCTTTCTTTAATAATGAAGATGAAAATTTAACAAGTTGCATTAATAGTCTTTCTAATCTTCTACTAATAAAAGGGTTTTATATCTTGTCAGGAGCTACAAGTAATTCATTTGATTTTTGTATACCTACAGGAACTAAAGAAGATAAGACGTTCTTTTGTAGAGAAGACTTAACAGATGCCATTTATTCCGGCTTATCAATATTGAACACCACACCTCGATTTGCTGCTGACCTTTGGGGTGCATTTAAAAGGTTTAGTTTACTTGCTGATACAGGTGCAGAGATCGAATTAGGGATAGATATAAATTTGATTGCCCAGCTTTGTCGAAATCAATTATTGCGCGATAGTGCATTGACTCCATCTACGCGCAGTCGTACACGAGGAGGTTTTTTTAGTCGCAGCCTAGGTGAGTGGGATCTGGAAGCTTTACCTTTAATCACGCGTTCCGTAATTGATGGAGGCCGTTCCATTTCAATATCTGCACAACAATTTGAACAAGAATTTGATGTCAATTGTTCTGTATTAGCATACACGTCCATTGGGTGGCGGTTCAGACTAAAGCGGGAGCAAAAAGAGAACTCTCAAGGGAGCAGAGCATCCGTAAATAGAGATGCAACATCGCTAGAAGAGAGTGATGAACAAATTGAATATATGCATCCAGGGGAGCATTGCTTATCAATAGAGCACCTTGCTCTTGATTCCACAGGTGCATTAATTTTATTTCATGACCTACTTTCGCTTGGTTCAAATTATCGTTTTAATAGTTTTTTGCTCCCATCAGAGATATCAATTATTAGAGACTCCTGGTGCAAAACACTCTGGAAGCAAGGCGCGGGATTAGAGGTGCGTGTGGAGTTACCTTGGCCAGCTCCCTTGTGTCGCAGCTTTTTAGGTTTAGACTTATTTTTATCGGCATGGAATCGCTTGCTTAAGGAAACAGTTTTATCAACTGAGGAATTAGCCTTTATATGGATTTCTGCTGGCACTGCCGCTATTACATCTAGCCTTCCTATTATGATGAAAGATGAGGATAACGAGGTGCTTAACTGGAAGGAGTTAGGAGATCGCCTTGCAGACATAATTCCTGAAGCTGAAACTATCATAAATCCAATTTTGGAAAAACAGATTCAAATCTGGTTAGTCAGTGTTGCGCTTATGATTATGCCTGAAAGTGGTCTCCCCAATATTAGTGCTATGTATTTAAATCAAAATGATGATAAATTGCTGAAATACTGGTATACATGTCGTCGGCCAATAAGAACTCAAAGATATGCTCGGCTTAAGAAAATATATAAAGCTGAGATGGAAGAGCTAGCAAAGAAGCTGTATAACACTTTTCCCTATGGTCTTGATACAAAGAGAGAAGTGAGTATTAAAGACACTCCAATAATAATAGGAGAAGAATTAAAACCGAAAAACTTTTCTAAAAATTCCTGATTATAACGGATTCTGTTGATGGTGTAAGTATTTGATATATTTACCTTAAGGGTGTTAATCCTTGAAAAATGAAGTCTTGGTTGTCTGCAATGAATAGCT
>CAZLLL010000126.1:0-7857 GCA_964560255.1 uncultured Methylomonas sp. | reverse complement strand
GAAGGCAAACAAAAATACTGCGCCATAATTGCACAACTTATTTGATTCCCATTCCATAGAGTGGACTTTAGTCCGCCAAGTATAAAAGTATAATAGCCCATAGGATACAAAAATTGGCTACCAATTTTAGACGAGACAAGTGGTTTCAGAATATTATTCAGGAGTGTAATAGCTTTAGTTATTGCTGTTTCGAAAATAGCCAAAGCGTGTTACGCCTGCCATATACTTCACCTTAAACTGGTAACTCAAAAAATTTGGTAGTGACGACTATTGACTGTGCATAATACGGTAAATATATAACTTATTGTTTAATATTATAATAATTATTGCGTCAACGGGATTTTCTGGGTAGTAATCTGCATTAACCGCTAATAGAAGTCACCACCAAAAATTTAAGGCGAAACAGTATTAATACTTGTAAGACGTGGCTTCTGCCTGTCTTTGAACACCTATTGGCTTTGGCTGGTTGAAGCCACGCTCTACAGAATTTCAATTATTGTAGCCGACATAAATAACGTACACTTGCGGACTAAATAAAGCCCGCTCTACGCGCCTCAGAGAAAAACGTGAGACCCAATAAAAAAACTAAAGCGATAAACCAGCTTAATCAGTTCCCGTGTTCCCAGTGCGGTGCAATGCTGAAATATCAGCCAGGCACTCAGCATCAAATGTGTGAGTATTGTGGTCAACAAAATGAGATTATTAGCACGCAGCAACGTATTAAAGAATACGCTTTGCTTGATGCCTTAGTAGAGCTGGAAAAAACTCAATCAACCAATGTTAGCTATCAAGCCCATTGTGGAACCTGTGGAGCAAACTTTAAATTTGCAGACAGTTTGAATGCCGGTGAATGTCCATTTTGTGGTACCGGTGTTGTTGCTAGCCCACATAAAGACAAGCTTATTACACCGAAATCGCTGCTGCCATTTTTAATTGATCATGATGAAGCAAAAAATAAATTCAGGCACTGGTTAAATAGCCTCTGGTTTGCACCTAACAAAGTTAAAAAGTATGCCCGAAATGACTCTAAACTGATAGGTATCTACCTTCCGTACTGGACTTATGATAGTGATACGGTGACTCGCTATACAGGTGCCAGAGGTGATACGTATTATGTGAATGAACGGGTGAATTATGTACACAAAGGACGTATGGTTTCAAAAGTAAAACGAGTACCTAAAATACGCTGGACAAATGTTCGAGGGCGAGTTTCGCGTTTTTTTGATGATGTATTGATTGGTGCCAGTTCATCTTTACCGCGACAAATTCTTGATCACCTGCAACCGTGGGATCTAGAAAATCTACAGCCCTATGAGCAAAAATATATCAGTGGTTTTCAAAGTGAAGTGTATCAGGTTGAAGTAGATGAAGGCTTTGATTACGCCAAACAAGTGATGGATGGCATCATTCGTCAGGATATTTGTTTTGATATAGGTGGAGACCATCAACGGATACATCAAGTTGATACGCAACATAACAGTATCACCTATAAACACTGTCTATTACCGATTTGGTCAGCTGCTTTTTTATATCGTGATAAGTCCTATCGTTTTGTTGTCAATGGCCGCACGGGACAAGTACAAGGCGAACGCCCTTATAGTTATTGGAAAATTGCTCTGGCGGTTATTGCCGGAATAATTATCATAGGCGGTGGAATAGCTTATCTGGAGAAGTCTGGCGCGTTTGATCAGGTGGGTCAGGCTGGATATTCAAATGACTATCAATATTGATATAATTCTGGGCAATACATATATAGGGGAGATGGAAACAAATAATCATCCAATATTGCTAGTCTTTTTGTCCGTCTTCTGCGTTGTAGCAACAGTTACGTAGCCAGCTATGCGCCTGTTACTACGCCTTGAATACGAACAAAAATCCTGCCCAATATTGGACGATTATTTATTTCCAGCTCCCTAGGTGTAGGTTGGGGTCAGGCAGAAATCCCTGAAAAATAAATTACATACCGTAAATATTGGGCTTCATACCTCACTGCAACCTACATTGTTACTGCCGTCCTGCCAATT
This sequence comes from uncultured Methylomonas sp., assembly GCA_964560255.1. Taxonomy (GTDB): domain Bacteria; phylum Pseudomonadota; class Gammaproteobacteria; order Methylococcales; family Methylomonadaceae; genus Methyloprofundus. The sequence goes on along the minus strand of CAZLLL010000126.1, from coordinate 5,833 downwards.
AAGCCTGTTGCGGAATACGAATTTTCTGTCCCACAAAAATCAAATCAGGATCCTGAATGACCTCTTTATTGGCCTCGAAAATTTGTTGATAAGCCGATGCATCACCATAATATGTTTTGGCCAGCTTAGATAATGTATCACCACTTTGTATTGTGTAATACTCAATTTGATCACTTTCATCTTCCAGCTGCTGGCTGGTATTATTGATTACCTGGCTAACACCTTCCATATTTCCTGCAATTAAAATTGCTTTTTCAACGGCAGCAGGGTCATCACTTTCCCCCGTTAAGGTCACAACACCATCTTGAAATTCTGCTTTTATATTGTCAACACCCAAATTAACGTTTTCAAGTTGCTCTGTAATTTTTTCGGATGCATCATCCTCACTGCCAAAAACTTTATTTCCTATGTTACTTGCAAAATCAAATAAACCCATCTCAATTCCTTATTCTATCGTTTAATATTTATTAAAATTTACCGCCAAGCATCTTTCCGATACCCTCTAGACCACCTACAGCACCCAGTAAATCACTCAGCTGTCCACCGCTACTACTTTTATCAACCATTTCCGGCACTAGATCAGCCAGCTTATCTTGCGCACTATTAGCGTCGATATTGAGGGAAGAAGCAAATTCATTGACTTTATCTGAACCAAATAACTCACCTATTTGCTGTCCTGAGATTGCTTTATTTTTTCCATCTCCTAGCCATGAACCCACAATATCAGATAAACCAGAGCCCGAGCCTTGCATTTTGGAAACTAGGCTACCTAAGTCAAAGCCAGATCCTGAACCAGTAGGAGTAGAGCTGCTTCCAGAAAAAAGCCGGGATAATGTTCCTATCGCCTCACTCATATCAACTTGACCGTCATTATTCTTATCAGCAAATTGTTTCATAAACATAGAAGCTAATTGCATCATTTCCATTTTTTTTCCTTTTATTAATTACATGAACTTGCATTTGAACATAACAGACAAGGAAAGTAAATTATAAATTTTACGACTGAAAGATGCCTTATGCAAAGGCAGCTTTAGTCCACTATTAGCAAGAGGTGTGAACTGAAGTTCGCTCTACAAGCAAAGCCAAACTAACCTGGTATAAAATCCAGTTTGCAAAGTTCTTTTGCTGCATGTAACTGCCCAGTTAATAACAGATGTTTAAGCTGCTCTATGCGTTGCATATAAATATCGTTTAAATCACCAAACGCCATGGGTAAATAATGCTGTTCTAACTTTGATAAACGCCCATCAAACGCTGCGGCAATGCTTAATAAGTCGAGTAGCAAATATTTTTCCTCGGGGGACACGTCGGCTAATAACGCGATAAACTCATCCCAATCATCATAATCACTCTCTTCCTGTATATCCAAGGTCTCTGATAATTTGACCAGTAGTATCAACATATTAGGGTGATAATTCTGCGCTAATACCACCATATTGGCTACTGCTCTAACCGCACCTTCTTTTGTTTTTGGACTCAGATTGTTGATAAGCTCTGGTGTCATGATTTCGCTGACTATATATTGCGCTAAACGATTGCCAAACAACCTAAGTCTTGCCTCGCGTGCAACTTTGTACATCGTTATTGCATCCCAGATTCCTGTTACCGGAATAGAGATCCAGATAAAGCTCAATCTTAAACTGCCCTTACCCAACATACGCACCAAAACAAATTTAACCAGTAAACTGGATAGTAGTACTTTAGCCTTATACAGTATGCCAACCATTAACAGCCTTGATTTTGAGATATATTTTAGTGGGTCGATACCTAGATAATGAATGATGGGATCAGGAACTTCCAGAGCTGCTCGCGCTAATATATTGGGCACAGTATCATCACTGGGTAAGTAGGGATCATCACTCGCCCTGTGATGACCAGTAAGACAAGCAAGCCCGTGTACGGTTTTTAAACCTAACCAGAACAATACCACTAATTCAACACACAACATGAGCAAAACTACGCCTCCGTATAAAGCGTAATAAGCTAAGTCACCTAATTGACCTGCAAACTTCCACTCAACCCAGACGGTAACAACAGTTGTTAATGCGCCTACTGAAAAAGCAATAATGGCTGCCAGTAATGTCATATTTTCGGCAATCGAACGCAAGATTTCATCCGGCGGAAGATCATCAATCGTCAACGCGGCCATTTTATCTATGCCCGTATTTTTAGCGAGGTGCCGATAATATTCTACCCCTGCTTTTTCAAGAAATCCCGGCGGTTCCTGACGTACATAGCGGCTGTTCTTTTTTTTGTTTGGATTCATGGGCATCATAATTTTGTAACCGTTCAGATCCCCTTTGTAAAATGGGAGTTGAGGAACCTTTTTCTAATACAACTTCCCCTAACCCCTCCTGATAAGGAGGGGGCTGAACAGTTACATTTTTTTGTCTTCAAGGCGTGGAAACAAGAGCATCGCAGAAACCCTAGTTCCGATTAGCGCAGCGTAATCGGAGGTTTACCACTCAGTTATTTAGCGGATTCGGTGCGCTGCTGTACAACAGCTACATATTCCGCTACAGCGGATTCAAAGGGTTTAACAGCCTTGCGTAATCGCTTTAGCCAACTTGTTGTTACCACCTCACCCTGTTGCTCTTCTGCAACTACCAGACTTTTCGGCTTAATCGCCTCGGTATTATTTACCAGCAAATATTCACTAAATGAATAGAGTTGCTGTAACTGCTGGCTAAAAGGTAACAACTTACGCACTCTATATAGACTTTGCTTTGCTGCAAGCAGCTCTTTTTCTGCTAATAAATCTAGAATTTTCTGGCATTCCTGCTGAATGATAAACTCACGAAAAACCTCTGCCATTCTGGTTATCTTCAGGTTTAGCGATAACCCGATTGCATCAATACTTTGCTCAATATTTTCAGCCTTCCAATGAGCTATTGCCGTCGCTAACCAATCTTGGGCGACTTGTTCAGAGCTGATCAGCAGACTCAAATCAGATTTGCACCGCGAACACACTGTGCGGTCGCGTAAGCGTGCATTACAACAAGGACACCGTTCCATCAAGATTCCAGATAATAAATAATATCAGTCAATTCGGCAACAGGTGCTGTTAGACCCGCTACGTCTTTAGCTGTTATGCAATCATTTATTGTTTCAATTAAATCAACCATATCTTCCTTATCTTCACTGGATACTTTATCGAATAAGTCTTCTGCCTTAGTCATTAATAGACTTGCGGCTTCAATTTCAGGTGAAACAGTCTCTGCTAATTTCTCTTGTGGCTCATGCTCAATGACATTGGGATCCATTTGTCCAAACAATGAATTAATACGTTTCTTGGCAACATCCAGTGCACCGTCTTCAAATTGAGACAGAGCATTTTTAATGGTAATGGATTTTTCTAAGCCAGTTTCTTTCTCCTGTGCCGATACGTGTAAGATGCCATCCAGATCCAGTGCCAGGGTCAAAGTAACAATATTGCCTGCCGCAACATCCTTTAAACCTTCTACCATGAACTCGCCAATTTTTACGTTATTCAACGCATCGGGGTCTTCACCTTGATAAATGATAACTTCAACAGCTTCCTGGCCATCCTGATGGGTTTGAAAAGCCTCGGTTTTGCGGTTAGGTAATACCGTATTTTTATGGATAATGGGCACAAATACATGTGGGTAGGGCATACCATTAATAATACTAAGAACACTGGTTCCATAAGTATAAGGTGTCACATCCACTAGCACTGTATCAACGTCTTGTCCTGCTATCATTGCGCCTTGAATCGCCGCGCCCATAGCCACACATAAGTCTGCATCAACTTCACTATGGGGTTCAATGCCGAATTCATTAACTAAACGCTCACGAACACAAGGTGTGCGTGTAGAACCACCTACCAGAATGATTTCATCAATATCCGAACTGGAAAATTTCGCACCTTTTAAGGCAATATGCACCGCATCCAGTGTTGCATTGATATAGTCTTCAATCATCTCCTCGTACGCCATTCTGGATAACTCTAGCGATAAATGTACCGGCGCCCCATCATGCTCTAACAAGTATTCTTCATCTATCTGAGCATAAGGCTGGTCAGATAATAAAAACTTTGCGTTTTCTGCTGCGCGGGTAATCCGTGCCATTGCTTTACTATGCTCACGTACATCCACCTTATAGGTTTCTTGTATATGATCGACTAGATGGTTAATAATTTGTTCATCAAAATCATCCCCGCCCAACTGATTATCACCATGGCTGGATAAGACTTCGACAACACCGGATTCTATATTCACCACCGAGACATCAAACGTTCCTCCTCCTAAATCATAAACCAGAATTCGCCTGGCTTCGGATTCGTCGGCATCATAAGTCAGTGCAGCAGCAGTCGGTTCATTAATCATGCGTACCACTTCGAGCCCCGCAATTTCTCCTGCTTCACGTGTTGCTAGGCGCTGTGCATCAGAAAAGTAGGCAGGTACAGTAATCACTGCTTTACTGACAGCGTGACCTAAATAATTCTCGGCAATGGCTTTGAGACGCTTAAGAATAATCGCGGAAATTTCTTGCGGTGTATAAGGTAAATCAGCCAGCTTAACCTGCGTATCCTGCCCCATTAAACGCTTAATTGATTTAATGGTTCTTTCAGGATAAACTAGATATTGATTTCTTGCCGTTTCTCCAACAATAATGCTGCCGCTATCATCTATCCCGACAAAAGAGGGCAACATTTTTTTATCACCATCGCTAATAACGGTTACTTTCCCGTCTTCAACAACGGCAACTTCTGAGTTGGTAGTCCCTAAATCGATACCAATAATAATGTCATTCATGTATTTATCCAGCCTTAATTTTGTTTACTTTTACTTCTGCTAAGCGCAGAATCTGATTTTTATATAAAAAGCCTTTGCGCAATTCTTGCAGCACAATGCCGTTATTGAGTTTACTATCTTCGCCTGTTTCTACTGCGCTCATCGTTAATGGGTCGAGTAATTTTCCTACACACTCAATCGCTCGCACTTGATGGCTTTGCAGTAATTTATCGAAACGCTTGATGGTCATTAACTGTCCTTCCCTAAAGCTTTTAATAAACTGTACGTCTTTTTTCCGGGACTGTTTGAACAGAGCTTTCACAGGGCGATGCTTTTGCAATACGTCGACCCCGGTATTTAAACGATCATATATATCCACCATTTCCAGTAACATACCACGCATGGTTTCAGTTTGCTGTTGTGCTTGCCGTTCAGAATATGCCGCGAGTTCTGTAGAGAGTGCCTTATTATCCTCTTGCACTGTTTCTAGCGCAGAACTTAAGGTATCCAGTGTGTTTTTAAATTGTCTGGATTCTACTTTTACTTCTGCTTTTAAGCCTGTTATCTCACTTAATAATGAGTGTAAATCGGGCTGCTGAGGATGTGCTAAGGGTTCGATGTCTTGCTCAAGATACTTCTGAAAGTCTTCTAGTAATTCTGTTTTTTGTACTTCTGTAGTCATTATTTCTCAGTGCTAGCAATCGCATTTAGTAAGCTTGATTCATCAATACTATGGCTCAATATTTTTTTTAATGATTCTGCGTTTAGTGTTAAATGATGTTCAGTATGCAATGCTTTATCTAGCAGTGCATTAAAATTTGTAGCTGGAAAGGTAAATAAATCATGACTGATTCTACTTTTATGGTCTTTGATGGACGTGTAGGCATTATGTATTTGCTGAAACTTTTCCTGATCACGATCAGGGGGATTCAGTTTAACTTGTTGTAAATAAGCCTGTTTAATTTCATCATCACGGCTATCAATGTCAATATTCAGTACTTCATAAGGAGTTTGCATAATAAATTAAATACTTAGGAATGGGAATTGAATAAGTTGTGCAATTATGACGCAGTATTTTT
>CAZLLL010000125.1:0-7894 GCA_964560255.1 uncultured Methylomonas sp. | reverse complement strand
ACCGAAGACGGACAAAAAGACAAGTCAGTTGCTCAAGTGTGTCGTGCACGTTCCTCAGTTAGCCATGGGCTGCTATAGCGATAGACTGCTTGCTTAACAGTGTAGAAATTCCTTGTCTAGCAAGCTCTAGCATGGAATTTAGCTCGTCCTGGCGAAAAGCATGGCCTTCTGCTGTGCCTTGTACTTCGATAAAGGCGGATGCATCATTCATGACCACATTCATATCAGTTTCAGCATTGCTGTCTTCTTTGTAGTCTAGATCTAAGACAGGTATACCGTTATAGATGCCGACTGATACGGAGGCAACCTGACCATGTAGTGGGTTTTTTTTAATTTTTCTTTGTTTAAGCATTTTTTCTATGGCAAGCGATAAGGCAACAAAGCCACCGGTAATGGAGGCGGTGCGTGTGCCCCCATCGGCTTGCAGGACATCACAGTCGATGGTGATGGTATGTTCACCCAAAGCAGATAGATCAACTGCCGCGCGCAATGAGCGTCCGATTAAACGCTGAATTTCCTGAGTGCGTCCTCCTTGTTTGCCCTGACTCGCTTCACGTCCCATGCGGGTGTGTGTGGATCGAGGTAACATGCCATATTCAGCCGTTATCCAGCCTTCGCCTTTGCCTTTTAAGAAGCGGGGTACTCTATTTTCTACGCTTGCTGTACAAAGTACCCGTGTTTCACCGAATTCGATGAGTACCGAACCTTCGGCATGTTTGGTGTATCCACAAGTGAATTTTACGTCTCTAAGTTGGTCAGGGGCGCGTCCGCTAGGTCTCATGATGGTCTCATTTAAATTTAAAAAGATCGGAGAGTATACATGATTGGGCTAATATTAGGGGATTTAGATTTTTTAAACAAGGGTATCCAGCTTGATTAATATTGGTATATATCAAAAAAATTATATTTAAATTTGTAATTCTAAAAATACCTGTTTATAATGCGCCTTCAAATTAAGAAAGCGAGCGAGCGTGGCGGAATTGGTAGACGCGCTGGTTTTAGGTACCAGTATCTTATGATGTGAGAGTTCAAGTCTCTCCGCTCGCACCACTTAAATATCAGATAGATTTATTAGCGATAATCATCGTTAATTCCCACCGGATACATTCCCTGCACTCGGGATACATTTTCATTAAATTATACAAAAATTGTTTGAGGTAAATCAATGCAAGTCTCTGTCGAAAAGACATCGGAATTAAGCAGAAAAATGACTGTAACTATACCTGAAGAGCTTATTCAGGAAAAAGTTAATGAGCGCTTAAAGTCAGTTGCTAGTAAAGTTAGGATTGACGGTTTTCGGCCAGGAAAAGTACCTCAAAAAGTGATTCAAAATAGATATGGAGCCAGTGTAAGACAAGAAGTTACAGGTGACTTGGTTCAGGAGAATTATGTGAGTGCTTTGCAGGAAAGTAATTTAAATCCTGTTGGTACGCCGAAAATAGAACCTGTGGAAAGTGATAAAGGCTTTGTGTTTTCTGCTATATTTGATGTATACCCAGATTTTACGCTGGAAGGTCTGGATAATATTGCAGTTAATAAGCTAGTGACTCATCTCGAAGCAAGTGATATTGATGTCACGATAGAAAAATTAAGAGAGCAGGGCATTAGCTGGCATCCAACAGAGGAGGATGCGCAAAAGGGTGATCGCCTGAGTCTTAAGTTTTCAGGGGTTTGTGACGGCGAGAATTTTACCGATGGTATTAAAGATAACTATCGGGTCATTATCGGTTCTAAGAAAATGATTCCGGGCTTTGAAGACCAATTAATTGGACTTGAGGCTGGGACAGCTAAGAAAATTGAGGTAAATTTTCCGGACAACTATAGTAATAAAAAATTAGCAGGTAAGTTAGCTGAGTTTGATATTGAAGTACTTAAAGTTGAAAAATCAGTATTACCTGAGGTCGATGTAGAATTTATCAAAGCATATGGTGTTGAAAGTGGTAACCTGGACGACTTTCGTGCCGATTTAGAAATAAATTTGCAGCGTGAGCTAGCTCAGACACTAAAGGAAAATATAAAAAACACAGTGATGGGCGCACTGATTGCAAATATACCCGTATCCTTACCTGTATCCATGGTTAAACAGGAACTTCAAAACTTGATAAAGCAATATTATGCAAATGCAAAAGTGCAAGGCATAGATGTTAAAGCGTTACAGCTGCCTAAAGATGAAATTAGCCAAAAGGCAGGACAGCGAGTTGCGCTGGGTCTGATTTTAGCTAAAATTATTCAGCAAAATGATCTTAAGGCAGAAGCAAATGAAGTTCGCGCGGTCATAGATAAATTGGCACTAAGCTATGAACAGCCTGAAGAGCTTGTTAATCATTATTATGGTGATAAAAATAATTTAGCAGAAATTGAGCGATTGGTGCTTGAGAATGCAGCTGTTGACTGGGTGCTAAGCCAGGTAAAAGTAACAGAGCAGGTGGCTTTATTTAGTGATATTATCGGTGCTGCAAAGCTACAGTCAGGAGTATAGGCGTATGAACAGTCATCACAGTGGAATAAGTCATACTTTCTCACCTGAAGCTGCGGGTGGGTTAGTGCCAATGGTGATAGAGCAAACGGCTCGTGGAGAGCGATCCTATGATATTTATTCGCGCTTGCTTAAGGAGCGGGTTATTTTTCTGGTTGGGCAAGTAGAAGATTATATGGCCAATCTGGTGGTGGCTCAGTTGCTGTTTTTAGAGTCTGAAAATCCAGATAAAGATATTCATTTATATATTAATTCACCCGGTGGTTCGGTGACGGCAGGGATGGCCATTTATGATACCATGCAATTTATCAAGTCTGATGTAAGTACCATGTGCATAGGTCAGGCCGCTAGTATGGGGTCGTTATTACTGGCGGGCGGGGCTGCGGGTAAAAGGTTTTGCCTGCCTCATTCTAGAGTGATGATTCATCAGCCTTTGGGTGGATTTCAGGGGCAAGCGTCTGATTTTGATATTCATGCGCGTGAGATTTTAACCATACGTGAAAAGTTAAATAAAATTCTTGCCTTCCATACGGGAAAAGATATTGAGGACATTCAGAAGGATACTGATAGGGATAATTTTTTGAGTGCTGAGCAGTCAGTTAGCTACGGTTTAATTGATAGGGTATTGTCAAACAGAACAGGGCCTTGAGAAGCTCTTTAACGTTATTTATATTAAGGTTTAATAATGAGCAGAGAGAGTGATAATGATAGAATTTTGTATTGTTCATTTTGTGGTAAAAGCCAAAGTGAAGTAAGAAAGCTTATTGCAGGTCCTTCTGTCTATGTTTGTGATGAATGCGTCGACCTTTGTAATGATATTATTAAAGAAGAGCTAGCTAATGAAGGTGAGGATCAAGAAAGTACAATTGAGCGTAAAGTGCCTCGGCCTAAAGAAATTAAAGCGGCACTTGATGAGTATGTCATAGGACAGGAAAAAGCTAAAAAAATATTATCAGTGGCTGTTTATAATCATTATAAACGCCTACATAACCGCAATAATAAAGGTGATGAGGTAGAGTTGGCAAAAAGTAATATTTTGTTGATTGGGCCCACAGGCTCAGGAAAAACACTATTGGCAGAAACGCTGGCTAAAGTGCTGGATGTGCCTTTTACTATTGCGGATGCGACGACCCTAACTGAAGCAGGCTATGTGGGTGAAGATGTTGAAAATATAATTCAGAAAATCTTGCAGAAATGTGATTTTGATGTAGAAAAAGCTGAATCGGGTATCGTCTATATAGATGAGATTGATAAGATTTCCAGAAAATCTGAAAATCCGTCAATTACCCGTGATGTTTCAGGCGAAGGGGTGCAACAGGCGCTCTTAAAGTTAATAGAAGGAACGATTGCCTCAGTGCCTCCTCAGGGGGGGCGTAAAAATCCGCAGCAGGATTTTATTCAGGTGAATACAGCCAATATCCTGTTTATCGTCGGGGGGGCTTTTGCGGGGTTGGATAAGGTGATTAAGCAACGTTCCGAAAAGGGGGGTATTGGTTTTTCAGCAGATGTTAAAACCAAAGATGAGGAAAAGAATGTCGGAGAATTATTTGCCGAGGTTGAGGCAGAGGATTTGATTCGTTACGGCCTAATTCCTGAATTTATTGGTCGGTTACCCGTTATTGCAACTCTGGACGAGCTAAGCGAAGATGCTTTGATTCAAATATTGACAGAGCCGAAGAATGCACTCACCAGGCAATATCAAAAGCTATTTGAAATGGAAGGTACTGAGCTGGTGTTCCGTGAAGATTCTTTAAAAGCCATTGCGCAAAAATCCATGCAACGTAAGACAGGCGCGCGAGGCTTAAGAACGATTGTTGAGAATGTGTTATTAGACACTATGTATGAAATTCCGTCAGCCAAAGATGTGGCCAAAGTTGTGATTGATAAATTGGTTATAGAGGGCGAGAATGACCCTTATTATGTTTACGAAAATGAAATGAAAGTGGCTGCGTCTGAGTAGATGTACGTGAGATGTAGCCGTTCTGTCCCCCTTTTTATCAAGGAGGGATTAGGAGATTTTATTAGAAAAGTCTCCTCAACTCCTCATTTTATGGGGATCTGAATGGTTAGAAGATGTCTGCTTAAAAAAGCGGGAGTTTATTATAATAGACTCCCGCTTTTTTTGTTTGGCACCTTGTTAAATTGACAATCATCCTTATATTAAAAATATATTTTTATAATTGAATAAAGGTTCCCATTATGGAAACGAATGAAATAGTTGATCTTGCTGTTGATAAGAGTCTTATACCAGTATTGCCGTTGCGAGATGTTGTCGTTTATCCACATATGGTCATTCCTTTATTTGTGGGGCGCGAAAAGTCTATTGAAGCACTCGACATCGCAATGCAGGAAGATAAGCAGATTTTACTGGTTGCACAAAAAGAAGCGGATATGGATGATCCGGTTTTCAAAGAGCTGTATGAAGTAGGTACATTAGCCAATATATTGCAATTATTAAAACTTCCTGACGGTACGGTAAAAGTTTTAGTTGAAGGCGAGCAGCGCTGTAAGGTTTTACGCTATCAGGAACAAAATGGCTGTATTTTTGCACAAGTCAATGGTGTCGAGGATGCCGTCATGCTTGCAGATACTGAACTGGATGTATTGGTTCGTGCGACTATGGATTCATTTAGTAAGTATGTAAAACTCAATAGCAAAATTCCTCCCGAAGTATTAAATGCTCTGGCAGGTATAGAAGAAAATGGGCGGCTTGCAGATACCATGGCAGCACATATGAGCCTGAAAGTGTCTGAAAAGCAGGAATTACTGGAAATGGCTGATATTCCTAAACGCCTTGAAAAGCTTATGTTGCTGATGGAAAATGAGGCAGATTTATTTGAGCTGGAAAAAAATATTCGTGTCCGGGTCAAGCAGCAAATGGAAAAAAATCAGCGTGAGTATTATTTGAATGAGCAAATGAAGGCCATTCAAAAAGAGCTAGGAGACATGGATGAGGCTGTTAGTGAAGTAGAAGAGCTGGAGCAAAAAATTGCTAAGGCAGGCATGAGCAAAGAGGCTAAGGAAAAGGCCGAAGTCGAAGTCAATAAGCTCAAAATGATGTCCCCTATGTCAGCAGAGGCATCGGTAGTACGTAATTATATCGACTGGATGTTGAATGTGCCCTGGAAAAAGAAAACCAAGGTACGTCATGATTTAAAATTAGCAGAAGAAATTCTAGACGCTGACCACTATGGTCTGGAAAAGGTTAAGGAGCGTATTTTAGAGTATCTTGCAGTACAGCAGCGGGTTAAATCACTTAATGGGCCTATACTATGCCTAGTTGGGCCTCCTGGGGTGGGAAAAACCTCTTTGGGTGAGTCAATAGCAAGGGCAACCAATAGAAAATATGTGCGCATGGCTTTAGGTGGGGTACGTGATGAAGCTGAAATTCGTGGTCACAGGCGGACTTATATTGGCTCTATGCCAGGTAAAATTCTGCAAAATCTTGCCAAAACAAAAGTACGTAATCCTTTGTTTTTACTGGATGAGATTGACAAAATGTCAGGCGATTTTCGCGGTGACCCCGCTTCTGCCCTTTTAGAAGTTCTGGATCCTGAACAAAATAAAGCGTTTGCGGATCATTATCTTGAGGTCGATTTTGATTTGTCCGATGTGATGTTTGTTGCAACAGCAAATACCATGAATATACCCGCGCCGCTACTTGATAGAATGGAAGTTATTCGTCTGGCGGGCTACACAGAAGATGAAAAAATAAATATTGCAACGCGTTATTTATTACCCAAACAACTTAAGAATAATGGCTTAACGGTAAAGGAAGTCAGTATTGAAGAAGAGGTGTTCAGAGATATTGTGCGCTATTACACACGGGAAGCAGGTGTGCGAAGTTTAGAGCGAGAAATTTCCAAGATTTGTCGCAAAGTGGTTAAGCAATTATTGTTAAAAGAACAAAAGGCTAAGGTCAGTATCAGTTCTGATAAAGTTACGGAATACTTAGGGGTGCGTCGCTTTAGTTATGGCCTTGCGGAAGAGCAGGATCAAGTAGGGCAAGTCACTGGTCTGGCATGGACGGAAGTCGGTGGCGAATTATTGACTATTGAAGCCGTGGTGATGCCGGGTAAAGGCAAGCAGATGACAACTGGAAAGCTCGGGGATGTGATGAAAGAGTCCATTGAAGCAGCAATAACGGTTGTGCGGGCACGTGCAGAGGGTCTGGGAATTCACGATGACGCTTTTCAGAAGCAAGATTTGCATATTCACGTACCAGAAGGAGCTACGCCAAAAGATGGCCCGAGTGCCGGTGTAGGCATGTGTACGGCGACAATATCCGCTTTAACAGGCGTTCCAGTCAGGGCGGATGTTGCGATGACGGGTGAAATTACTTTAAGAGGTGAGGTGCTTGCCATTGGGGGCTTAAAAGAGAAGTTGCTGGCAGCACATCGTGGCGGAATTAAAACAGTTATTATTCCTGAAGAGAATAAAAAAGATTTAACGGAAATCCCTGATAACGTAAAACAAAATCTAATAATCAAACCTGTACGCTGGATAGATCAGGTGCTGGATATTGCACTCCAATATCAGCCGGAACCCTTGCTAAAAACTACTAAAACCCTTGAAAAAAACGTACAAAAAAAGGATGAAAATACTGTTAGAGCGCATTAATTTTGTGCGGTAGTGCTGTATTGCTTGACATGACTTGGAAGGAGTTGATATAAATACACACGATTCAATGCTGTTTTCAAATTGATCTTATGTTTTTTGCTGGCTGGCATAATTGTGTGCTGTAAATACTTCCTATGGAGAATAATAAATGAATAAATCAGAACTTATCGACGCAATGGCAGAGGCGTCAGAGTTAACAAAAGCAGATGCAGGTCGTGCACTTGATGCTTTTATGTCGGCTGTTACCAATGAACTGAAAAGAAAAGTTAAAGAAGATGAGCCTGAGCCATCAGTTGCTTTAGTGGGCTTTGGCACATTTTCTGTAAAAAATAGAGCGGAACGTAAAGGCCGCAACCCACAGACAGGTGCTGAAATAACCATTAAAGCAGCTCGAATTCCTTCATTCAAAGCAGGTAAAGGTTTGAAAGATAGCGTTAATGGTTAAAAAACATCAATTATCTTTAAAAAATTGTTGCAAGATTCTAAAATGATATTATAATAGAATCTCTTTAGTCGGGTGCTTAGCTCAGCTGGGAGAGCATCGCCCTTACAAGGCGAGGGTCGGGGGTTCGAACCCCTCAGCACCCACCACAGACTTGGAGCGGTAGTTCAGCTGGTTAGAATGCTGGCCTGTCACGCCGGAGGTCGCGGGTTCGAATCCCGTCCGCTCCGCCAAATTAGAAACCCCGACCATTTGGTTCGGGGTTTTTTTTTGTTTAAATTATTTGTTGCGAGTTGCCTTTAGGAATGGGAATTGAATAAGTTGTGCAATTATGACACAGTATTTTTGTTTGCCTT
>CAZLLL010000124.1:0-7919 GCA_964560255.1 uncultured Methylomonas sp. | reverse complement strand
TAAACTTAGTATAACCATTTGTTTTTAAATTAAAAGTTAATCGAAAAATATAAAATCATACCCGCTCAATGTAAGTTTACTAGAGTTTTTCTTGTGAATTAATAAATAAAACTTATTTAAAATCAATTGATTAAAACATGAAGGAAGCTTGTCAAAGAGCCCTGACGAATATATGCTGCTCTCTGCGCCAGCAAATCACTGAAGTTATCGAACTGCTGCAAAAAGTGTCTACTGAAAAAAGAAGCCCCCTATTAAATAGGCAATAAAGTTATTCACAAAAGCTGTGGATAACTCTGTGGATTAATTCTTTACAACACCTCTTAAGCATTGTATATATTACAGATATGTTAAATCGTACAAATATTGCACAACAAAATATACCCTATTAATTTCAGTTAGTTATACTTGTCAATAGACTAATGAGTTTATTTTTACATTATAATTGTACTTGCGTCGTAACAATTAACAACTATGTTAATAACTCACTTATTTCATTCAAAGCAAGACGATGTATTCCCCCGTTTCTAGCAGTTGAAATTCAAGAATAGGCAAGCTCAGGGATAAATATTCAATCCAGCAGTGCATTAAAGGGTGAATTGAAACCACTCCTTGTCGTTTGTAGTCACCAATAGCTAAAGCTATTGCATTACTGTAAAAAGTGTCAACTTGAAAAATAAATGATCCTGAAAAAAACATTGACTATATATCGTATATATTGAAAGAAATATCTCCCTTCAGTACATAGGAATGGGAATCAAATAACGTGTGCATTCTGACTTGTCTTTTTGTTCGCCTTCTACGTTGCGGAAACAGTTACGTCGCTAGCTATGCGCCTGTTACCGCGCCTTGAAGGCAAACAAAAATACTGCGTTATAATTGCACAACTTATTCAATTCCCATTCCATAAGACATTCTGGGTATTAAAGAAAAAGTTATTCACAAAAGCTGTGGATAACTCTGTGGATTAATTCTTTACAACACCGCTTAAGTACTATATATATTACCAATATGTTAAATCGTACAGGTTTTGCACAAAGAAATAGAGTCAATTACGTAGAGTTCTCAGTTGATAGCGCCCTCCTTCTATCCCCTTGAAATAATGATTTAATAAAGGATGATGAATCGGCGTACTCTCAATACTATTTTCCAGATTACGTTCAGCAACATAGGTTTGCAGAATGGCATCTCCCACTAACACATGATACCAGGGCTGGTCTTTTGGAGGTCGACTGAGAGCCACTTGCTCATACCACTGCTCAGAGCCTAAAAATTTGTAATCGACATCAATAATAACGCCACGGTAATCAAATAATCGGTGCTGGACAATTTGCCCTATACAAAATTTCGCCTCATACATTAATATTTCCCTGCCCAGATTGCTGATAATTCTTGTTCACTTTCTACTCTCCAAAATGTCGTACTGTTTTTAAAATCTGCGCTAAAATTATCACCGTATTCCTGACTCCCTTGCAAATATAAATTCAAATAATGTTGCGGTATACTGAATTTAGACAGGTATTGATAAGGGACAAAATGATAGGCACTGAAATAATAAACCTCAAAATCTGCTTATCATCCTGATAGTGACAGGCTTCAATCTTGCAAAAATCATAAGCTTTTTCTCTGTGCAGAATTCTCTCTAATGATGCCTCGTCCATTTCAAAGCAAGTGCCATTTAAAACACTTTCAGCACTCGCTTCAATAATATTCGACACACAGATAGAGCCGTTGGTAACTGTTCAGTCCCCCTCCTTATCAAGGAGGGGTTAGGGGGAGGTTTTATTAGAAAAATGCTCCTTAACTCCCATTTTACTCACATTGAGCGGGTATGGTTTTTATATTTTTCGATTAACTTTTAATTTTAGGCTACCAACTTAAGACGGGACAACTCCTTTGCAAAATAAGTAGGGTGGGCAGCTTTTTTTGCCCACCATCAAGTTGAACCTCGGTGGGCAGAAAAGATTGCCCACCCTACAAATGATGGCTTGTCCCGCCTTAAGTTGGTAGCCTAATTTTAAAACAAATGGTTATACTAAGTTTATTGGGTTTCAATGATTTATATAGAATTATTTAAAATCAATGCGTTACATGCAATTAAAAATGCCTGATTTCTAATGTTATATTTTTATTATTTATACGGATTCCCATAACACTCTAATAATTAGTGTATTTTTAATATAAAAAAACAGACAATAGACCCGCTCAATGTAAGATTTTACACAGGGGGATCTGAGCGGTTACGGCTGTTGTGCTATGAATCAAATCTATTGCGAAGCCAGATTAAAAATTCTTCTTTGTAGACCATACGTTTTAGCAGGGATGATATTGCGTGCCTCAGGTACTATTTTTCTTAAGGATGTCTTATTAATCAAGCTACCATAAGCAAATATTTTATAGACGGTATTCATATCTTCCAGCCGATAGAATACAGTGAATAACAAATCTGTAGAAAAAGCTGAGCGTGATATTCACCCTGCTTTGTATTAAGACGTTTCCAACGATACAAGAAACGTCTCGCGTACAGTTTGGCATTTTAATTCCGAGTCTTAGGTAACTCGCAACAAATATCCCCCCCCATCTTGCTGGTCTTTTTGTCTGTCTTCGGCGTGATAGAAATAGTTACGTAGCCTGCTATGCGCCTATTTCTATGCATTGAAGACAAACAAAAATCCTGCGTAATATAGGTAGGTTATTTATTGCAAGTTACCTTATATGCATCACACTCTCTGCTTTGTTGCGGTACTTAAGGGCTGAATTTTCATCCCCTAATTGTGTATGATAACCAGCAAGTGCCATCAGCACCTCTATATTACCACTGTGTTTTTCCAGCGAGGCTTCCAGTATTTTGATCGCTTTTACAGTTTGAATCTCACCGATAGCAATCGCATAAACATACAGAAAGCGGGTATTTTCAGGTTCCATTGCTGTCGCTTTTTGCAATAGTGAACGACCCTTTTCCTTGTCTTTATTACGTACATACCAAAGCCCTAGTGCATGATATAAAGTCGCATCATCAATTTGTGTTAAACCTTGCTGTAATATGGCAAAAGCTTCAGGCTCTTTATGCTGTTGTTGTAGAAAATTTGCATAATTAATATAAGCAGGTATATATTTTTTCTGTAAAAAAATAGCTTGCTGAAAAGCGGTTTCTGCTTTAGTTAACAACCCTTTTAAGCGGTATAAACGGGCTAAAGCTAATTGAGACTCAGGTCTATCAGCAGAAAACAATAAACTTTGGCGGTATTCCTCAATAACTTTATCCATTAAATTCATCTGCTCTTTTTGCAAGCTACCTCGTGGTATTGCGGCTAAAATACTTGCCGCTTCTAAACGCACAATTTTCACAGGATCTTTAAGTAAAGGAAAAATCTGCGCAACCGTATGTTGCAGTGGAAATCCCTGCAGTGCCTGCAATGCCTGTAAACGCATATCAGTCTGGCTGGAGCGTAACATTTGTAAACTGGTCATCAGAGTTTGTCTGGAAGGGTATCTACCGAGGTAGCCCAGTGCCGTTGCTTTAGCAATAGAGGGTACATCATTTATGATGACAGCATACGCTAATGATAAAGCGTGTTCATCTTGTTGCTGCAAAGCCAGTAAAGCCTTGGCAAATTGTTGGTAGCCTCGCGGTGTTTTTCCATACCACCTTTGCATAGCATCCGCCGCCCATTGGCTATTTTTATCTGTATGGCATAAAGTGCAGGCATCAGGCATGTTTAATTGGGCTGCTAAATCTGGCCGGGGTATACGAAAACTATGATCATTGCGTTCATCAACGCCCATATATGTTTTCGATGGCATATGACAGGCAATACAACTTGCGCCTGTCGATTTATCCTGGTGAAAATGGTGCTTGCTGTGCATATAATCGGTCGCTAAATGACATTGCTGACAGACTAGATCACCATTCGCCTTTAATTCTAAAGTATGCGGATTATGACAATCACTACAGCTCACGCCTGCCTGATACATTCGGCTCTGAATAAAAGAACCATACACATAGACTTCATCTTTAATTTTGCCATCAGGATAATACAGCGACTCTGTCAGTAAGGCGGGTAAATAATGATCTCTGAAATTATCCCCTGGGATAAAATCATCATCAAATTGAGAACGCCGCGAATGGCATCTGGCACACATTTCTACTTCAGTATTACTGACGCTACGCGCATTAAGCAATTCTGGTTTTCGGGTTGCAGTATTTACCTGCCAATGATGAGTCGTCGCAGCAGATAGAGCGATCGTTAAGCCTTTATTCTGCACACCTTTTGACTTCTCTGCTAACTTTGTCCAGGCAATATGTTCAGAAGCTGGCCCATGACAGGCTTCACAAGAGACGTTAATGGCATTCCATTGAGTATCATAAGATTTTTTAACCGAATCGTAGTTTTTTTTCAAATGAGTACTATGACAATCTGCACACATAAAATTCCAGTTAAGATTTGGCCCAGTCCAGTGCAGTACATCGTCTGCTTTAATCACTTCACCGGGATGCAAACTGAACCAGCGTTGGCCACCCAGATCTTTAGTTCGAGTATCCCAGGCGATATCCAGAACTTGTATTTTACCCTGTGGAAATTTAACCATATATTGCTGCAAAGGATACACCCCAAAGGTATAGCTAATTTCATAATCCTGTAAGCTATTATCTGGACTATCAGTATTTACCATAAAGCGACCATTACGCATAAAAAAAGTACTGGCCATGCCTTGGCTGGTAAATTTTACCTGATTAAAATCACCCAAAACTGTTTGTGCATTCGCTTGCTGCATGGCCAGATCATGATGCGAACCTTGCCATTGTTGATGTTCTTTGAGATGGCAGGTCTTGCAGGACTGGTCTCCGACATGTTCGGCAGCAATGGTAAATGAACTGTAAATAAAAACAGTCAGGCAATAGAAAAATGTTTTTATTGAGATCATTAAAAGTGCATGAATATTTAAGTCGCAGAACACGGCATCCTTCATTTATCGGTTTACACTTTGGCAGGAGTGCAATAGCTTTAGCTATTGCTGTGTACTGAAAAAGCTAAAGCTTTTTTACTCCTGCACTGATTCATACTTTAAAAGTGTAAACTACCTTTAGGGACAAATGAAAGATGCCATATATTATTTTAAATAAGTTTTATTGATTGATTCACAAGAACAACTCTATTATGACAATGGTGGCATTAATATCGTATTTTTTCCGTTCTGGTTTTCATCTAATTCTGGATAATCCTGAGTATAATGTAAGCCTCGGCTTTCTTTTCGTGCCAAAGCACTTTGAATAATCAAGTCAGCGACAATAACCAGATTACGTAATTCTAATAAATCACTACTGATACGGTAATGATGATAATAATCGGCAATTTCGTTTTTTAATAGTTCTAGACGATGCTTTGCTCTCAGTAAGCGTTTAGTACTACGGACTATACCGACATAATCCCACATAAAACGGCGCAATTCATCCCAGTTATGTGCAATCATGACTTCTTCTTCTGAGTCGGTGATTTGAGATTCATCCCAGTCAGGTATTGTGGGTATGGGGGTATTTAAGTCCTGACGAAGAATATCTTCACTGGCGCGATCGGCAAATACCAAGCATTCTAATAATGAATTACTTGCCATTCGGTTAGCTCCATGCAAACCTGTATGTGCTACCTCTCCTATCGCATATAAACCACTTATATCCGTTCTTGCGTAATGATCTGTCATGATACCACCACAAGTATAATGTGCGGCTGGGACAACAGGAATAGGATCTTTAGTAATATCAATATTCAGTTTTAGACACTGTTGATAAATTGAAGGAAAATGGCTTTTGATAAAATCAGTAGGCTTATGGCTAATATCCAGATAAACACAGTCTATCCCGAGTTTTTTAATTTGATGATCAATAGCGCGGGCAACAATATCACGCGGCGCAAGTTCAGCTCTGGAATCATAGTGCTGCATAAATGTTGTACCACTGGGTAATATCAGTTTTCCACCTTCTCCACGCACCGCTTCACTGATTAAAAATGAATGACCATCAGGATGATATAAGCAGGTAGGATGAAATTGCATAAACTCCATATTAGCAATTCGACAACCAGCTCGCCAGGCCACGGCAATTCCATCTCCTGAGGATATTTGCGGATTGGTCGTGTACAAATAGACTTTATTCGCTCCCCCTGTCGCAAGGGTAACCGTGTTGGCAGTGATGGTTTTAACCTGTTTACTTTGAGTGTCTAAAACATAGGCACCCAGTACTCTTTGCTGCTTAATGCCTAGTTTGTGTGTTGTGATTAAATCAATTGCATTATGGTGTTCGAGTAATATGATGTTCGGGTGCTGTGTTGCTTTGTCAATCAGGGATAATGATAACGCTTTACCAGTTGCGTCGGCATGATGGACAATACGCCGCTCTGAATGCCCACCTTCCTGATTAAGGTGTAATTTCATTTCGCCTTGTTTATTCTTGTGTTCAGTGAATTCCATGCCTTGTTGATGCAGAAAGTCGATGCTTTTTTTACCGTACTCTACAGTCAATCTGACAATATCAGGGTCGCATAAACCTGCGCCAGAAATGATTGTGTCCTGAATATGGGATTCAATGGAGGTTTCTTGTGAATCTAATACAGCTGAAATACCACCCTGCGCATAAAATGTACTGCCCTCAGTTAAGGCAAATTTTGATAACACAGCAACACGGTATCGGTCTGCCAATTTGAGAGCCAGACTGAGTCCCGCACCGCCACTGCCTATAATAAGAGCATCGTAGTTATTTTGTTGAAACATAAGACTAGGATTTGTGCTAAGAAATTAAATAAATATGAGTTATCATGAACATATTGAACAAGAGATCATAGATGAATATCACGTTTTAGTTACTATTTAGCTTGCCTCTTCTCTTAAAAGGGAAAGGTTTAAAATCTAAAAGTGGACTGAGTAAATACGTATAAAGTGGTATTATACTTCACGTCTCTATGCTTGCGTAGTTCCTTAAGTATAATAGAGTTGTTCTTGTGAATATACATTAATAATCAGTGCGTTATATTTTTTAGTACACTTCATTTTTTGAAAAAATGGACAAAACTGTATTTCATCTGGCTTTCTAATAAAAAATTTATTTTAATCAATTGATTTTAAATAAGGTTTATTTATTGATTCACAAGAACAACTCTAATCAACTAAATATCACCAAATAACAAAACAAAGATGATAAGCCATTTTTAGAGCTAAAATTGTTCAAATGTTATAAGGTGGCATGATTAAAAACCCATCTATAGCTTATTATACAAGGGTTTTAGCCTTTTTAAAAAGTGTACGGTAGTGAAGTAATTCTTAATAATTTAAATTAAAATCAACAAAACAATGAGCGTTGAATTTATAGAATTGATAACAAAGATCGAATCTTGTACAAGAGATTTAGCCAATGCCGCCCAAATTAATGGGAATCAAAGTGTCGAGTCTGATTTAAATAAAATCATCAAAGCATCGACTATTTTTAACCGGCAAATTATTGAATTAACCGCCCAGATTACTCAGAATAATTCATTACACTCAATTTTAAGCGATTCCATAGTAAAGCATGATATACGCACACCTATGAATGCAATACTTGGTTATAGCGAAATTTTAATAGAAGAAAGCGAGCAGATTAACATCAAAAATTTCATTGCTAGCATAACTAAAATTCACGATTTTGCTTTACAACTATTATCACTCATCGACAATTTTTCAAACCAGGCATCCATTACAGGCAAAGAATAATATTCGCGAAACGGGGTAAACACCTCGCCTAGTAATTAAATAAATGGCTTGAAAAGTACTAATTATAACGGATTCTGTTGATGGTATAAGTATTTGATATATTTATCTTAAGGGCATTAATCATTGAAAAATGAAGTCTTGGTTATCTGCAATGAATAGCTTAATTATGGTTTCTAGCCTTT
>CAZLLL010000123.1:0-7925 GCA_964560255.1 uncultured Methylomonas sp. | reverse complement strand
CGTAACTGTTTCTGCAACGCAGAAGGCGAACAAAAAGACAAGTCAGAATGCACAACTTATTCAATTCCCATTCCTATGTGCGACATACCTGGCCGCAATGGTATATCAAGCACATATCCACGATGGATACAGTGACTTTTGCTTTTATTAAGTCTTGTATAAAATAGGTTTTATAGGGGAGGGGGGGCTTTCTAACATAATGATGTTAGCTGAAATTATCAAAACTTATGGGTAAATAGCATATTGGTTTTTATCATTATGTTTGGCTTGATAAAGCGCTTTATAGGTATTCCTTAGTAATTGTTCTGCAGTTTTAGGCTGACTCGATTTAATATCAGAAATGCCTAAACTCAAGCTTAACGAAAAAGCCCCCACGTCTTCATTGCCTGTATCAAATCTAAGCTTGACTATTGTTTTTATTAATTTTTCTGCAACAGTAGTGGCATCACTCACTTTTGTGTTTGGCAAAAGGATAAGGAACTCTTCACCGCCATAGCGCCCAAATATATCCACTTCCCTAATGACTTCCTGAATTACCTCAGCGATGGATTTTAAAGTAAAATCACCCACCTGGTGTCCATATTGATCATTAATATTTTTGAAATTATCAATATCTATCAGTATGCAACTCAAGCTGAACCCATAGCGTTTACTTTTCATAAATTCTATGTCCAAAGCTTCTAATAAATAGCGCCGATTATAACTACCCGTTAAATAATCTGTTACAGAGAGTTTATAGAGCTTTTCTCTTTGACTTTCAATTTCTGAATTAGCATCAAATAGCTTTTGCTGATTGATATCACCTACTTTGGTTATTTTTGAGGATTCATTGAGCAACGACTGATAAGAATCAAGTAAGTTAACATATTCTTCTAGTAAGCTTTCAAATTTCAAGTCACTCCTGTCTATGACAACTCTAGATTTCTCTATGATCGCTCGTTCTTTGTTAAATACCCTCTTCATCATCCTATCTATATCATTCATTTCTTACCCACCAGAGTTAATGGCATTGTTATAAAGACCTACCTATAAAGATAGACCGTTATGGCAAGTTATCAACCCCACAATGGCTAAAAAACAAACAACTTTTAAGAAATTTTCATATTCTCTGTAAAATTTAACCGCTTTGCTTTAAAATCTGCATCACTAACTCTGACTAAGGAACGTGCACGAAATAAGCTGGGCAACTGGCGCAGTCTTTTTATTCGTATTCAAGGCGTATAAATAGGCACATAGCCAGCTACGTAACTATTTATACAACGCTGAAGACGGATAAAAAGACCAGCAAGTTGCCCAAGTTATTTCGTGCACGTTCCTAAGGAATGGAAATTTAATAACTTGTGCATTTGTAACCGTTCACCTATGCAGCTAAATCAAGAGAGTCGGACTTCCTTTCCGCAGGCAATAGCGGAGGAATCTGCTCACCTTTCGACTTCGCGACGACCGCCACGGTGATGTAATCGTAGCGATTGCGACCTTGCAACTTACAAGTGGTCGTTGTGTATAGTAAAGTGGTACCCAATGTCAAGGCCATTTTCTCCAAATATTAAGGAGAAATATCTAACACTCTCATAAAAAATGTATTTCACTTGGTGTTTGATAATCCAAGCTTTGGTGTAGCTGTTCTCGGTTATAAAACTTGAAATAACGTTTTAACCCAGATCGCAACTCAGGCACGCTCTGGTAATCATTCATATAAATATTTTCATATTTAACTATTTGCCATAAGTGTTCTACAAAAATATTATCCAAAGCACGCCCCCACCCACCCATGCTGATTTTAATCTCCTTGTCTAATCAATACCTTCACCAAAATGAAAAATCACTCATATTTTTGATTTTTTAGATCTTTAACCAATTGATTTATAAGCGTTGATAAGTGCTTTTTTTGCTCAAATCAAAATTGGCGAAGGTAGTGCTAATAAGACTTTAGAGAAGGAGAGAGACTGAACGGTTACGAAAATTCCTGATTCTAACGGTTTCTGTTGATAGATGTTTTTGCATAGTAATATGTTTAAATCATTGTGTGACAGGTTTTTATCTATTCTTCAAAAGGCTAAAAACCATAATTAAGCTATTCATTGCAGACAACCAAGACTTAATTTTTCAAAGATTAACGCCCTTAAGGTAAATATATCAAACACTTACACCATCAACAGAATCCGTTGTAATCAGGAAAATTTAAACCTGATAGATACTTCGGAAATAAAAAAATGGAGCAGAATATAAAACTCTACTCCCTTTAGGTAATAACAGTCTTTGTTAACTGCTTGTACGTAACCGTTCAGATCCCCCTTTGTAAAATGGGCGTTGAGGGGGAGCCTTTATTCTAATAAAACCTCTCCCTAAACCCCTCCTTGATAAGGAGGGGGCTGAATGATTACGCTTGTACTACTTTTATCCATTAACTAAATAATGTACAAAAATACTGGCGATATAACCCAGTGCAATGACTGGTGTCCATTTCATATGACTAAAAAAGGTATATTTATGGTTAGATGACCCCATCAATGCAACCCCAGCGGCCGAACCCACTGATAACATTGAGCCACCTGTTCCCGCAGTTAATGTCACCAATAACCATTGATATAAATCCATATCCAGATTCATACTTAATACTGCAAACATCACCGGAATATTGTCAACAATCGCTGAAATAACCCCGACAAGAATATTGGCAGGTGTTTGGCCTAAACCATCATACATACCCGCAGCAATAAGCTCTAAATAACCGATATAACCTAAACCACCGACCGCAAATACCACTCCAAAGAAGAAAAATAATGTATCCCACTCGGCATCGCGCACTTTATCGAAGATATCAAACTCATCATGTTCACCAGAACTATATAAAGTTTTAAGCCTGAAGCCATAGACCATTAATACTCCAAGACCTGCCATCATACCCATAAAAGGAGGTAAGTGCAGTACTTGCTTAAAACTAACGGCCGTTGCAATCGTTAAAGCGAATAAAATACAGACTTGAATCGCGCCTGGTTTTAATACCACAGCCGCTTCGTTTGTCGCTTCGGGTTGCTCATCAGGTACAGCAAGGTACATAAAGAAAGCAGGGACAAGGTAGTTAATAACAGAAGGAATAAATAAATTAAAGAAATCAAAGAATTCTGCGTAACCTGCCTGCCATACCATCAAGGTAGTAATATCACCAAACGGGCTGAATGCTCCCCCTGCATTCGCTGCGACAACAAGGTTGACAAAACCAATCGCAACAAATTTCTCATTATCTTTACCAACCGCTAAGACAACCGCACCCACTAATAGAGCCGATGTCAGGTTATCAGCAACCGCAGATAAAAAGAAGGTAATAATTCCGGTGATCCAGAACAGTTTTTTATAGCCAAATTCCTTTCTAATCATCCAGGAACGTAATGCTTCAAATATATTGCGTTCTGCCATGGTATTGATATAGGTCATCGCCACCAGCAAGAAGAGCATTAATGCCGCATATTCTTTAAGATTGAACTCAAAAGCCTCATGCAAGGCTTCTGTAGAAACCCCAGCTTCAGCGGCTAAAACCGCTGCATGAGCCCAGATAACGGCGGCAGCAATAATAACTGGCTTAGATTTACGTAAACCGGTAAACTCTTCCGCCATGACAAAGCCATAAGCGATGATAAAAATTAGCACGGTATAGATACCACGCTCTGTTCCCGTCAGCCCTAAATTAACAATCTGCTCTTCAGCCATTGCTAGCTGCGGCATACTTAGCAGTGCAGCAAAAATCAAAAATAAACGTAACAAAACATCCTCCTCCTAGGTATATAATTAATAAATTATCTTTAAACTCAACCGTATATAATAGCATCAACTAATAAACTTTGTCATTTAATCGCTAGCAGTATATGATAAATGGCTCTATTCAATTCGCTTATATAAGCGCATAAATATGTATCAATATAACGATAAAGACCAGACTCTCATTGATCAGCGTGTTATTCAGTTTCGTGATCAGACTGAACGCTTTTTAAAAGGTGAAATTCCTGAAGACAAATTCCGTGCATTACGCTTAATGAATGGTTTGTATGTGCAGACACATGCGCCATTATTACGCATTGCCTGCCCCTATGGATTGTTATCCAGCAAACAAGTTCGCAAGCTGGCATCCATTGCCCGTGATTATGATAAAGATTTTTGTCACTTTACTACTCGGCAAAACATTCAGTTTAACTGGCCTGCTTTGGAAAGAGTGCCGGATATTTTGGAAGAATTGGCCAGTGTACAAATGCATGCCATTCAGACCAGTGGCAATTGCCTCAGGAATACAACGTCTGACCAGCTGGCAGGTGTCGCCAGTGATGAACTAGAAGACCCACGGCCTTATTGCGAAATTATTCGCCAATGGACGATATTGCATCCTGAATTTGCTTATTTACCACGTAAATTCAAGATTGCAGTCAGCGGCGCACAGCTAGACCGAGCCGCCATTCGCTTCCATGATATTGGCCTGCAACTGGTCAAAAATGACCAAGGCGAAATAGGCTTTCAGGTTTTTGTTGGCGGCGGACTGGGACGTACCCCCGTCATTGGTCAGGTGGTCAGGTCCTTTTTAGAAAAAAAACATTTACTCTCTTATCTGGAGGCTATATTACGGATTTATAATCTTTATGGTCGCCGTGATAATAAATACAAAGCTCGCATAAAAATTCTGGTGAGAGAAGCGGGGCTAGCCGAAATTACCCAAAAAATAGAGACAGAATGGGAGTTAATTAAAGATAAATTAGAACTGGGTGCAGAGCGTATTGCTGATATTCAGGCACAATTTTCTCCTCCCGCCTATCAGGCAGATGCAGGGCAAGACAATAGTTATAGTGAGTATCTAACGCATAATAGTGATTTTGCTATCTGGGTTAAGCATAATACGGCTGAACATAAAATAGCGGGCTATCGTGCCGTTTATCTCTCTTTGAAATCCCCTGACAACCCGCCGGGAGACTGCACTGAAAGCCAGCTAGATGCAATTGCTAATCTGGCTGATCAATATAGCTTTGGCATGATACGCACCACGCACCGACAGAATTTAGTGTTAGCCGATGTTAAACAGGCGGATTTATTTGCTTTATGGCAAAAGCTGGATGAATTAAAACTGGCAACACCAAATATCGGTCAAGCGACTGATATGATTTGTTGCCCAGGCCTGGATTATTGTTCACTAGCGAATGCAGGCTCTATTGGTGTCGCTCAAGAGATTAATGATGCACTGGATTCTATAGATTATGTGCACGATTTAGGTGATTTGAAAATTAATATTTCGGGCTGCATGAATGGCTGTGCGCACCAAAGTGTTGGGCATATTGGTATTCTCGGTGTGGATAAAAAAGGTGTGGAGTGGTATCAGGTTACTTTGGGTGGCTCCTCAGAAAATGATGCCGCTATTGGTCAGCGCTTAGGGCCTGCTGTGAGTAAAGAAGATATTACGCCTGTTATTAAAATTCTGCTTGAAGTTTATATTCAGCAACGCACAAGTGCAGAGGAATCATTTCTCGCTACGGTTAGGCGTGTTGGTATTGCCCCATTTAAGGAGAAAACCTATGCAACTCATTAAAGATAAACAAGTTATTCAAGATGACTGGACATATATTCACGATGACGCGCCACTCAAGGCTGCTTACAATATTGTTTCTGTCACTCGCTGGCAACAAGCGCGTAATGAGCTAGGCGAGGCCAGTCATTTAGGTCTAAGGCTTGAATCTGATATTATCATTGAAGAGATCGCTGCTGATTTATCTTATTTCCAGTTGATTGAACTTTTTATACCCGTTTTTACTGATGGGCGCGTTTTTACCCATGCCCGTTTACTGCGTAGTCGCTATGGGTTTACTGGGGACATTCGTGTCAGTGGTGATTTTATGCGTGATCAGGTTTATTATCTAAACCGGGTCGGAGTGAGTAGTTTTGAGCTAAATGATCTGGATAATGCGCAACTGTTTATCCAGTCTATGGGGGACTTTTCTGTGGATTATCAAGAATCTGTAGCTTAAACTATTTGCGCTGATCCCTTATTATGTAACCGTTCAGCCCCTCTCCTTGACACCAAGGGGTTAGGGGGGGGGGTATTAGAAAAGCTTTACTCAACCCATGTTTTTCAAAGGGGGAAGTCAGTGGTTACCTTAGGAGCGTGCACAAAATAACTTGAGCAACTGACTTTGTCTTTTTGTTCGTCTTCGGGCACAAACAGTTACGTAGCTCGCTATGCACCTATTTATGCGCCTTAAATACGAACAAAAATCCTGCGTCAGTTGCTCAGCTTATTTCGTGCCCATTTCTTATTACTTTTCAATATTTATGCAGAGTAAGAGTACTCCTACAAATAAGATCAACCCTAGGGTGTTAAATCTATTGTGTACTGTGACTTAAATTCAATGAGGCTTTTAATGTAGAGTGCATTCTTGCATCATTAGATCGCACCGTACTGCTGAACATTTAGGGTGCATAAAATGCGCCCTGCGCTTTTTATAACGGGCATAATAAATCATGAAAGGTAATATGTATGAATGACACGGTTATTATTTAGGACAGATTTAACACTCTTGGATCAACCCTGCTCACGGGATAATTTAATTCTTGAAATAAGTATATTATCTGCATAGTCATGTTTAATAGATCGCGCGATTTCTATCGCATCACCTTTAGAAGATAAAATATCAATAACAAGTTTGTAATGATTTTTCTCAGGCATAACGCTATTTGTTGAAGTTAAATCGCTATCAGGGTTTAGCTCAGTATTTTCAATTTTCTCTAATTCACTAACAGCTTTTTCGGCTGCTGCTCGTGCGTTTTCTTCGTTTAGTAAGGCAATTCGTTTATCTATTGTTAATTCTAGTTCCTGTTTGCTCAATGCGAATAGTGAGGCGCGGTCTTGAAATAGCATTTGATGGTGGCTGGGTAATGCGTTAATCACAAGCACATTATGCTTAACTTCTGCTGCCTGTAATGAAATTTCCTGTTGAATAGCTGCGCATAAACCGTCAATGGCTATTTCAATGCCACGGATACCTACCTTCCCTTTTACGGCTGTCTCAAAACGTCTGAAATCGACAAAATGAACATGGTCGATTAATTGAAAATCTGAATTTTGTTGTCGAATAGATTCGTGTACACGTTCAATACCGGAAGCGATTAATTGTTCTTTTATTTCCTGTTTACGAATTTTAATCTGTCGTTCTAAAGCTAACCTGGCCTCCCTTGCTTCAGCAGTTACTTCGTCGATAGCAGTAAATAATTTTTGTATATCAGATGCTTGGTTGATAGCTGATTGTTTGGCTTGTTTAAGTGTATTTTCCGCTGCTTTAAATAATTTCACATGTCTTGCCGCAGTGACAAAATCATCATCGGTGACTAATTGACTATTAGTTGTCTGGATTTGTTTGATCAAATCGCTTTTCCACTGCGTAAAATTTGAGTTTTGAATTTCCCCGGTTAATTGAATGGTGAGTTGATTCATAAATAAAATTCCTATTAGAAATCATGGCAAAATAAACCTTATTTTAGCAATGAATAAAGAAGAAATTCTGGAAGAAGTCCAGTATTCATTTAATGGGGTTAGTTCTAACTTCGGCCACTTTGACTAAAATTATTTTTTAGAACTGTTTAACGTTGATGTAACACAATTACTTAAAATATATCGTGAATATTTTTTAATGAAAGTGGCCGAAGTTACTCACATTGAGCGGGTATTGTTTTATATTTTTCGATTAACCTTTAATTTAAAAACAAATGGTTATACTAATTTTAGTAGATTTCAACGACTTATATAGAATAATTTAAAATCAATGTGTTACATGCAGCCAAAAATACCAGATTTCTAATATTTTATTATTTATACTGCTTTCCATAACCAATACCTTCGCCACTCACGGCTTTCTCATAAAAAGTTTCTTGACAAGCTGTATAATAGAGAGCAATAC
>CAZLLL010000122.1:0-7934 GCA_964560255.1 uncultured Methylomonas sp. | reverse complement strand
ACGAACAAAAATACTGCCCAATATTGGACGATTATTTATTTCCAGCTCCCTAACTCTCTGTTTTAGAGAATCACAGAGGTTTCTGGAAGAGTTAGTAACGATGGCTACCAACTTTAAAACGGGATATGCAACAATGATACACTTTGGCTATTATCTAAAGAGCAATAGCTATTGTTGATTTACTCTCGGTCACTACTATATAAGGAATGGAAATCAAATAACTTGTGCATTCTGACTTGTCTTTTTGTTCGCCTTCTGCGTTGCGGAAACAGTTACGTAGCTAGCTATGCGCCTGTTACCGCGCCTTGAAGGCAAACAAAAATACTACGTCATAATTGCACAACTTATTCAATTCCCATTCCTAAGTCAAAAAAAGTAGGGTGGGTAGTCTTTTTTGCCCACCCTACACACTGGATTTTGTGATTTTCCTTTTGTTGAAGTTTGTGCCTCAGCTACAGCCTACATTTAATAATAGCTTGAATGGCGTGAGGGTTAAAGACATAAGTGATTAATTTCCCATTTCAAAGAAGCTATGCAACCATTATCTGCGAAGATTCTGTAATGCTGCAATACGCTCTTCCAAAGGGGGATGACTCATAAACAATTTTTTAACGCCGCCACCATTAATAGCAAACGCCGCAAATTGTTTCGGTAACTCGGCAGGTTCATGTGCGCGTTGCAATGCCCGCAATGCACCAATCATTTTTTCTTTGCCCGCTAGTTTGGCACCCCCTGCATCGGCTTTAAATTCACGATAGCGTGAAAACCACATAACCAGCATAGATGCCAAAAATGACAAGGCAATTTGCGCAATTATCTGCACTATAAAATACCCCATTCCATGGCCTTCTTCATTTTTGAAAACAACGCGGTCAACAATATGCCCGATAATGCTGGCAAAGAAGTAAACAAAAGTATTGACTACGCCTTGCATCAGTGCCATCGTCACCATATCACCATTGGCGACATGTGAAATTTCATGACCAACGACCGCTTCTACTTCATCCTGAGACATAGAGTCCAGTAATCCTGTACTTACAGCAACTAATGAACTATTTTTCGACATGCCAGTGGCGAAAGCATTAGCATCAGATGATTGAAATATGCCGACTTCTGGCATATCAATTTTAGCAATCCGAGCCTGACGCTTGACGACATCCATTAGCCATTGTTCTGTCTGATTTTGGGGGCGTTCTATAACTTGAACTCCCATACCTCGTTTTGCTGACCATTTTGATATCAGCAATGAAATAAATGAGCCGGACATGCCAATAACACCCGACATAATTAATAAGGCGGTCAAATTTAAATCGACCCCATTAGCATCAAGCGTACCACTAAGCCCTAATAGACTGAAAACGATACTAATGACGACCATAATCGCAACGTTCGTCGCTAAAAAAAGAAAAATTCGCAACATGATGTTTACTCCTAATAATAATTATTTGTTTAAACTATAATGCTGCTATTTTTGTGAAATTGCAATACCATAAGGAAAGAGATATGAAAAAAGAATTTAAAGTGATCCAGAAAGAAGCCATGTATCAGGGTTTTTTTAATTTAAATCGTTACCAGGTACAACATACTTTGTTTGCTGGGGGTTGGAGCAGTGTATTAACGCGAGAGTTATTTCAGCGTGGTAATTGCGTTGCTGTCCTGTTGTATGATCCTGATGCCGATAAACTGGTCATTATTGAACAGTTTCGAATGGGGCCTATGGCGCAGCCAGAAGTGCAGCAACGGGCATGGTTACTGGAAATTGTTGCAGGTGCGATTGAAGCAGGTGAAACTGCCGAAGCAGTGGCGTATCGCGAGTCGCAGGAAGAGGCTGGCTGTGTGGTTCAGGAAATGCGTTTAATTAATGAATTTTATACCTCTCCAGGAGGGGCATCGGAACGTATTTCTTTATTTTATGGGCGCATTAATGCAGATGAAGTGGGTGGCATTCATGGGCTGGATGAAGAAAATGAAGATATTTTAGTATCGACAGTGAGTTTTACTGAGGCCTATTCAATGATAGAAGATGGACGAATTGAGTCAGCTATCCCTATTATTGCGATCCAGTGGCTGGCATTAAATAAACATAAATTAGGTGATTAATTTGATACCTTAGGAACAGGCACGACACAGTTGAGCAACTGGCGCAGAATCTTTATTCGTATTCAAGGCATATAAATAGGCGCATAGCCAGCTACCTAACTATTTATACAACGCTGAAGACGGATAAAAAGACAAGTCAGTTGCTCAAGTGTGTCGTGCGCGCGCCTAAAAGCCTTCACAACACCACTTGAACCTTTGTCCCCCCTAACTCATTTTTTGATATTGTTAAATGACCGTCATAAGCATGAGTAATGTTCTTTACGATAGAAAGGCCAATGCCATGCCCAGCAGTCATTTGATCAGCACGTACACCCCGTTGCAATAACTGCTCTACTTTTTCTACAGCAATGCCAGGGCCATCATCATTAATCTCCATAAGCAATTGTTTGCCGTTGAGTCGAGCACTAATTTTTATGCCTTGCTTTGCCCATTTAAACGCATTGTCTAACAGGTTACCTAGCAGCTCCATTAAATCCCCTTCACCCCCCCTGAATACCAATGCCTGATCTACATTAGTTATGACATTTAACGCTTTGTCGGCATATGCTTTTTGTAATGAATTCAGTAAGCGATCAATCGTTGCGAGTAACGGTACCGATTCGCCGAGGCTAGCAGAACCTGCTGTCACTGCCCGTTGTAATTGATATTCGACAATATTATTCATTCTATCAAGTTGTTCCTGCATGGTCTGCTGGTTTTGTTCATGCAGCCCAGTTTGTAAGCTGGCTGGTATAATGGCCAGTGGTGTTTTTAGGCTATGAGCCAGATTTCCCATGGCATCACGATAACGTGTTTTTTGCTGGCGTTCGTGTACTAACAATATATTGATATTGTCAGTGAGTCGTTCAATTTCCCGTGGATATTTACTTTCAATCTGTTGCTGTTTGCCTGCTTCAATACGATTTAGCTCTATACCTACTTTGCGCAATGGTGCGAGACCCCAGCGTAGAATGGCAGTTTGACTCACGAGTAACAACGTTGCCATTGCACTCAACCAGCCCCACAATGTGATGCGGTAGCGGTTAATTTGTTTATCAAATGAATTTAAATCAGTTGTGATGCTAAACGTGAGCGTTATACTTCCCTTATCAGTAGGCCAGCTTACGCCATAGGCAGTAATGTAAAATTCACTATTTTCTACAGAGACTTTTTTAAAGGTTTTTTCACCAATAGCCAATGATATAGGCTTAGGTAAGCTGATGCCCAGTAATGATGATTCCCATAAGAGTTGGCTAGATTGATGGCTAATAGTCGCGTAGACCCCGGAACCAGGAAGACCAAGCAAGATATCAAGTTCATTTGATGGCATAATGATTTGCTGCTCTTCGACTTCAGCAGCAGCCATAAGTGCATATAGCTGGCTACTCATGGTGTCACGCAGGGCACTTTCTGTACTGTCAAAAAAGGCTCGCTCTAATGCAAAGGCAGTGAGGCAAATAAAAATAATGAATACGATGACCGCGCTGAGAGTAATACGTGAATTAAGTGACATAAAATAAAATTATGTTTCTTGCTGATCATAGAGAGTAAAGCGATAACCACGCCCTCGCAAGGTTTCAATAGGTTTTAAGTCCCCATCGGGATCAAGCTTTTTACGTAAGCGGCCTATTAGAACCTCAATCACATTACTGTCGCAATCATTTTCGTGAGGATAAAGGTAATCTGCGAGCCGAGATTTTGAAGCGGCTTTATCTGCATGACGCATCAGATATTCAAGCAACCGGTATTCATAGGCCGTAATGTCGAGTAAATTATCGTTTAGCCAGACTTGCTGTGTGCCTGGGTTTAGTTTAACCCCCTGGCAGACAAGTTCTGCCGTAGCAGAGCCTGATGCACGACGTAATAACGCTTTTAATCTAGCCATAAGCTCTTCCATTTGAAAAGGCTTGACTAGATAATCATCTGCTCCGGCCTCCAGTCCTTCAACTTTTTCCTGCCAGCGACTACGCGCGGTCAATATAAGTATAGGTAGTACAGACCCTTGCTGACGTAGTTTTTGAATAATGTCTATACCGCTCATGCCAGGCAAGCCGATATCAATAATAGCGGCATCTAATGGGTACTCGCTTGCAAAAAAATAAGCCTCGTTGCCATCACCACTGGCATCAACAATATAGTTTTCTATTTCCAGACTTTTTTTAATATGTGCCTGTAAATCAGGTTCATCTTCAACCAGTAATATACGCATCTTTAGTGCCTAGACTTGATTTTGCCACTCTGCATATCAATCAGCATTATTTTTACTTCGCCATTGCTGAGTAGTATTTTTACCCGATAAGCATTTTTTTTCTGTTTAACTCCCAGTACACGCCCAGAATGAGCTTGCTGGGCAATGCTAACGGCTTGTTGCTCGCTGATATTTGCAGGCGCAGCATGGATATGACTACTCTGCACCAGTAGAAACAATATATATAAATAACTAATAAAGGTTTTCATTATATGAGCCATGATGATTCAATCCCTAGAGTTTACACCGAAGCCCTGTTTACACGCAAAACTGATTTCTATACTTCGCTGGCACTCAACTTGTAACCGTTCAGACCCCCTTTGTAAAATGGGAGTTAAGAAACCTTTTTCTAATAAAACCTCCCCCTAACCTCTCCTTGATAAGGAGGGGGACTGAACAGTTACATACTTTCACGTCTCAGAGCCCGAAAGTAAGTGTTGCTCGCTTTTTGTGTTAATGGATGGATTATTATTTGACCTTAAACGGGTAATACCTAAAAGCATATTACCCGCTTTAGCAGACGTAGTGAATCATTTACATAGAAAATTGAGATTTCTATTTACGAAAACCAAACTGGAATCCGAATCCATGACGCGAGTTATGATTGATAGAAGAAAACCAGTGACCAAAACGATCCCAGTGCCCATGATGATCGTGACCATGATGGTGCCTGTCATGACTATAATGGTCATGATGGTCGTAGTGATGATCGTGTCGATTATGATGGTTATGTTCGTTATGTTCGTTATGACCACGATCATAGTGCCCCTGATTGTTATGCAAACGAGAACGCTTATTTGATTGTGATCTAGACAAATGTTTTTGTATTATTTTTCCTCTTTTATACCCCCGCTCATGATTACTTGCGGTAGATATTGAAGGTAATAGGGTTAAAGCTATGGTTAATATAGTCGTGAGTATAATCAATTTCAGGTTTTTCATTTTCTGCTCCAGATATCGCTGATAAACGGGCTAATTCCCGATGTTGATACTTTAACGCAGGCTGGCTGAATGAAAGCTGAACGAAAAGGGATTTAATTATTGAACATATTGAAAAAGATAACCGTTCATATCCCCTTTGTAAAATAAGTGCTGAGGAGCCTTTTTCTAATAAAACCTCACCTAAGGGAGCTGGAAACAAATAATCATCCAATATTGCGAGTCTTTTTGTCCGTCTTCTGCGTTGTAGCAACAGTTACGTAGCCAGCTATGCGCCTGTTACTACGCCTTGAATACGAACAAAAATCCTGCCCAATATTGGACGATTATTTATTTCCAGCTCCCTAACCCTTCCTTGATAAGGGAGAGGGACTGAGCGGTTACTGAAAAAGCACTCTATTTCTTTACTATAAGTTATATACAAATTTTTCTGCCTCTGTCATGATAAGGAATGTGACAATATAACTTGTGCATTTGACTGGTCTTTTTGTCCGTATTCTTTGTCGCTACAATAGTTACATAGCCTGCCAAAGCATTACAGCATCGTGATCAATGGATAAACTGGAGCGTTGCAGAGCGAGAGCGCAACCTGTCCTGGGTTATCAACAACAGTCGCTATTTGATTTTTCCCTGA
This sequence comes from uncultured Methylomonas sp., assembly GCA_964560255.1. GTDB lineage: Bacteria > Pseudomonadota > Gammaproteobacteria > Methylococcales > Methylomonadaceae > Methyloprofundus. The sequence goes on along the minus strand of CAZLLL010000122.1, from coordinate 2,034 downwards.
GTTCAAATCCCCCATTTAGCCAGCCATGTATTAGCTCAACTCAGCCGGCGTATTGCAAAAGACTGGGAAAACAAATGGGGCTATCTATCGGTGACCCCAAACAATACTCGGGTACCTGTTATAAAGAGAATCTGGGGCTGACGACAGGAAAAGGAATTGTGCGCCCTGACAAATAGTATACAACCTCCCCCAAAATAATTTTTTTTAAACCGTTACATCGAAAATTTTGCAGTTTATTGTATTCAGAACAGCTTAAGGGGAGGATTCTCGAATGAGTAAACCCAATTGCTGTTCCTGCTGGAAAGAAGTTAAAATATAAAAAACTCAGGGGTTAAAAATCTTTGGCTGTTTATGAATACTGCAGTGTGTAAACTGCAATATAAAGAATGCTAAATTGTGTAAGATAGATGATTTATTTAATTAAATAAGTGATTAGTTAGGCAAATTATCTTTTGGCTACCAACTTATTTCGTGCACGCTCCTTAAGACGGGACAAGCCATCATTTGTAGGGTGGGTAATCTTTTCTGCCCACCGAGGTTCAACTTGGGGAGCTGGAAATAAATAATCGCCCAATATTGGGCAGGATTTTTGTTCGTATTCAAGGCGTAGTAATAGGCGCATAGCTGGCTACGTAACTGTTGCTACAACGCAGAAGACGGACAAAAAGACTCGCAATATTGGATGATTATTTGTTTCCAGCTCCCTTGATGGTGGGCAAAAAAAACTGCCCACCCTACTTATTTTGCAAAGGAGTTCTCCCGTTTTAAGTGGGTAGCCCTTCTTTTAAGCAAAAATATTAATAATGTATCTGAAAATATCAGGAGCTGTTTATGCAGGATCAAGATTTAAATATATCTGAAAAACCAACCTACTGGGTCATCGCGCTATTTGCTTTATTATTGCTAGGTGCTTTGATATGGTCTCTGAGTGGGGATAAAGAAAGGGAATTATCACCAGAGGAGTCATCAGAGCAGGTTTTAATCATTCCTAAAGTAGAATTAGAAACTGTAAACCTGACTGAAGATACAAACCCAAGCCTGGATTTTGCTAAACAATTACCCTTTTATGAACAGGAAGCGTGGCAGTTTGAAGGCGAAGGAGAGAGTTTACCTGAGTTAGCCGATAGTGATAAAGCGTTTTCACAAGACTTATTGGCCGTTTCCCCTCCCATGCAGCCATTTTTATTTTCTGGGGATTTGATTAAAAAATATACTTTTTCTATTAACGATATGGCGCAGGGCTTGCGTCCACCTACCAGGCGTTTACGAGAAATATCTTTTAACCAGCCTTTTTCGGTGACTGAAAAGGGAAAAAAAATATTTATTTCAGAACACGCTTACCATCGTTATGATAAATTGGCTCAAGCAATAAATTCTATTGATAAGCAAGGTGCCGTAGCTTTGTATAAAAAATATTTACCACTTTTTCAGACAGTCTTTGCCGGATTCTCCTATCCTGACAATTATCAGCTGTTAGATAGTATTAAAGCCGCAACGGGTAAAATCATTCAAGCACCTGTCATTAACGAAGAAATTGAAGTTATTCGTCCTTCAGTAGGTTATAAATTTGCTAATCCCAAGCTCGAAAAATTAAGTGCTTTAGATAAGCAGATGTTACGTATGGGGCCAGAAAATACCCGTTTGATTCAAAACAAATTACGTGAACTGATTGAAGCTTTAATTGCTGTAGAACAAGAGTAACAATATGCACGCAATAACTTGTCCAGTACCTATTTAGTAACCGTTCAGTCTCCCTCCTTATCGAAGGAGGGGGACTGAACGGTTACATATTTATTAATAAACGGGAATAAAACAACTCTTTTTCGAGACAGATATTCACCCGTTTCAAACGATCATAATTTGACGCATACAGGTATTTTTTATCATTTCCACACGCCTGCGTTACGGAACGCAATGGAGAAAATGGGAACAATAAAGGACTGGTTAAACTACATTGACACTTTGCAGGGCATATGTATATTATTCCCCTTGCAAATATTTTCTGATAATTTGCAGTAATTCGCTATCATTACC
>CAZLLL010000121.1:0-7948 GCA_964560255.1 uncultured Methylomonas sp. | reverse complement strand
TCATTACTGGATTTTATATCGTTTGTTATTTTATCAGGAGATTAATATGAAGGCAGTTGCCATGGTGGAAAAGTAGCGTTTGAAGTTGAGGGTGAAACCAAATTATTAATGGAATGTAATTGTTCTATCTGTAGCCGGCGTGGCTAAAGTCCCTCCTATGAAATAGGTTTATTATGATGTTTCTGCTTAGGAATGGGAATTGAATAAGTTGTGCAATTATGACGCAGTATTTTTGTTTGCCTTCAAGGTGCGGTAACAGGCGCATAGCTAGCGACGTAACTGTTTCCGCAACGCAGAAGGCGAACAAAAAGACAAGTCAGAATGCACACGTTATTTGATTCCCATTCCTTAATTATAGATAACAATTGGTATGCTAAATAAGCAACTTATCGCTCTGGAGCAAAAGCTGGACACTTCAATAGTAAATAAAATTAATGAACCTTTTATACATGAGCGGGGAGTAGAGCTTTGGTTAAAGCGAGATGATTTACTTCATGCTGTCATTTCAGGTAATAAATGGCGTAAACTAAAATTTATTCTGGATCATGCCTTATCCATAAGAGCCCATAAGATTATTTCTATGGGAGGTGCCTATTCTAATCATTTGCATGCTTTGGCTTATGTTGGCAGAGTATTGGGTTTACAGACTGAGGCGAAAATTCGTGGTGAACGTCCAGAGGCATTAAATCCAACCTTGTCTGACCTGATAGCGTGGGGAATGGAGCTAGATTTTGTATCGCGTAGTGAGTATCGTCGGTTAAGAGCTTATAAAGATTATAATTCCTTACCTGGTTTGCAGGCAGGAGAGTATTGGTTACCAGAAGGTGGAGCCATGGAACTGGCATTGCAGGGTGTTGCTGAGTTAGTCGATGAATTAGCCGTGGACTATGATGTATTATGTGTGCCGTGTGGAACAGCAACAACCTTAGCAGGTATTATTAATTCAGTACCTGCTGATAAACAAGTGATCGGTTTTGCGGCATTAAAAGGTGCGGGCTTCTTATTGGCAGATGTACGACAGATGTTGATAAATAAACCGTATCATAATAAGCACTGGTTAATTCAATTAGACTACCACTTTGGTGGTTTTGCTAAAGTGACTCCTGTTTTGCTAGATTTTATAAATTATTTTGCACATACACATAACATTCAACTGGAGCCCATTTATACTGGTAAAATGCTCTATGGAATCTATGCTTTAATTAAACAAGGTTTTTTTAAGCCCGGACAAAAAATTATTGCGGTGCATACAGGTGGCCTACAGGGAAATCGAGGGTTTGCTGCTTTGAATAAACGCCATAAAGAGACAGGATAATGACAGAGAAAAAAGATAAAAGTGATGCGCCGAAAGAAGTGAGCCTTGATGATCCTAGATTATATTTTAACCGTGAACTAAGTCTTTTAGAATTTAATGACCGAGTACTGGCGCAGGCTAAAGATGAAAATGTTCCCTTATTAGAGCGTTTAAATTACTTATGTATTTCATGCTCTAATCTGGATGAGTTTTATGAAGTCAGAGTCGCCAGTGTCATTCAAATGGTTGAAATGGATCTTCATGTAACGGCCTGTGATGGACTGAGTGCTGATGAGCAATTGAAGCTCATTGCGGTAAAGGCGCAGGAATTGGTCACTGAGCAATACCGCATCCTGCATGAATTGATGATTCCAGGACTCGCAAAAGAAAAAATTCGTTTTATTCCTCGCGCCGACTGGAGCGATCAACAAAGGCAATGGCTAAAAAAGTTTTTTCATGAAGAGTTGCAACCGATATTAACTCCGGTAGGTCTGGATTCAGCACATCCTTTTCCACGTATATTAAATAAAAGCTTAAATTTTATTATTTCATTAACGGGGAAAGATGCTTTTGGGCGCAATAGTGGGCGTGCTATTTTGCAAGCTCCCAGAGCTTTACCAAGAATTATCCCCTTACCTATTGAGGAAACGGGTGGAGGGAAACATGACTTTGTATTTTTATCTTCTATTATTCATGCTTTTGTCGATGAGCTTTTTAATGGTATGACAGTTAAATGTTGTCATCAATTCAGAGTAACGCGTAATAGTGATTTATATGTTGATGATGATGCGATAGATGATTTATTGAATGCCGTTGAAGGTGAATTGACTATGCGTAATTACGGCGATGAAGTACGTCTGGAAATTGATGCGCAATGCGGTGAACAGACAGTTAATTTTTTAGCGGCACGTTTTGGTATTACTGATGATCAGGTTTTTTTAGTCAATGGTCCGGTCAATTTGAGCCGGGTACAGGATATTGTTGATCTGGTTGATCGGCCTGATTTAAAGTTCGCGCCTTACAACGCGTCTATACCCGCGCAATTAGTACGTAATAAAAATTATTTTGATGTCATTAAAAAGCAGGATATTTTGCTGCATCACCCTTATGAGTCTTTTGCACCTGTTATCGAATTTATACGTCAGGCCGCTGTTGATCCAGATGTTGTCGCGATTAAACAAACGCTGTATCGAACCAGTTCAGACTCTCCTATTATCAATTCCCTGCTAAAAGCAGCAAGAGCAGGGAAAGAAGTGACGGTAGTTATTGAGTTACGCGCTCGGTTTGATGAAAAAGCCAATATTACTCTGGCGGCAAAGCTACAAGATGCGGCAGTCAATGTTGTTTATGGTGTGGTGGGTTATAAAACACATGCAAAAATGTGTCTTGTGGTGCGTAAAGAAGGTAAGAAATATAGAGAATATGTACATTTAGGGACAGGAAACTATCACCCTAAAACGGCACAATTTTATACGGATTATGGTTTATTTTCATCTAATAGGGAAATAGGCGAAGATGTTAGAAAAATCTTTGTCCAGCTTACCAGCTTGGGTAAGGTGATTAAGCTCAATAAATTATTACAATCTCCGTTTACTTTACATAAAGGTTTGCTGGCAAAGGTTGAACGAGAAATTGATTTTGCTAAAGAGGGAAAAGTGGCAAAAATTATTTTTAAAGTTAACTCCATGGTAGAAAGGAAGATGATGCAAGCTTTGTATAGGGCTTCTCAAGCGGGTGTGGAAGTCAAGCTGATCGTGCGGGGTATTTGTTCATTAAGACCGGGAATTAAAGGTGTTTCAGAAAATATAGAGGTACGTTCCATAATTGGTCGTTATTTAGAACATACGCGTGTTTATATGTTTGAAAATAGCGGTAATCAGGAGGTTTATGCCGCCAGTGCGGATGTTATGAACCGCAATATGTTTAGACGTGTTGAAGCGGCTTTTCCTATTGAAAATAAACAGTTAAAGGCGCGTGTATTAAAAGATCTGGGATGTTATTTAAAAGATAATTCTCAAGCCTGGATTATGCAAAGTGATGGTCATTATGTACAGTGCGTGTCTAAAGACAATGTTTTTCGGGCGCAAACCGAGTTAATGAAACAGTATACGGTAAAGTAGAGCGGACTTTAGTTCGCTTGTTTGGTGATTTGGGGATAGTTTAAAAGGCAAATAGGAACATAGCGGGCAGATTACGTTAATTTGATGTTATTTATTGTCCTTATTTTTTATATTAAAAATACATTAATTATTAGAGTGTTATGGAAAACCGTATAAATAATAAAAATATAACATTAGAAATCAGGCATTTTTAATCGCATGTAACACATTGATTTTAAATGATTCTATATAAGTCATTGAAACCTAATAAACTTAGTATAACCATTTGTTTTAAAATTAAAAGTTAATCGAAAAATATAAAACCATACCCGCTCAATGTGAGGAAAAACATTTTATGCAAATATTAATTGATGTGCCTGATACTTTGCCCATCGCAGTTATTCAGCAACGAATTAAAGAACTTGAAGAAAGTTTAAAAAAAGAGGCTCGTCAAGCTGAAAGAAGAGCATCGAAATGGGGTGATATGGTGCTAAGAATTGAATCAAAAGCTTTTGATTTAGGCAGTGACACGATTGCAATTAATCAAAATAGAGAAGAATTTAGAAAGCTATTTAATTTTGAAGGATAAGTATAAATGAGGTATCTTTGCGATTCAAAGACTGTTTTCGAAATGTATAATGTTTCATCTACACATCATTCTCAAATCATAAAAAAACTACTGAGCTTAAAAGAAAATGATGAGATTTTTGTTTCTATTTTAACTTTATATGAATTTGAATATGCCTTTGCAAGCTCCCCTGAGCAAAAGAAAGCAGAATTGCAAGCTACCATTCAGCAGATTCAAGACGACTTTGTTATTTTGCCTTTGACTTCCAGCGAAGCAGCAATTTTTGGCGATTTAAAAGGCGGTTTTAAAGAGTTAAGAAAAGTGACTCAGGAGAGCTTAAAAAAACATATATTAGATTTAATGATCGCTGCCAGCGTATTAGAGCAGAATATTATTTTAGTTAGTGCAGATAAAATATATAATGATATTTACTTTCTAAATTCAGAGTTACAAATTGAAGATTGGACAATTTAGCTCTGATATCTCCATAAAGTTAAAAAAATTTCCCACAGTGACTTCAGTATTTAAAACTCTCTTTTTTATCTTTAGCTATATTAGTTTATCTGCCTGTAATGAACAGGTACTTAATAACCCGCATCGCCAAAATTCAGCAATCGACCATCAGACTGTTTTATATTCCTCTTTTGCTGAGCGTCCACGACATTTAGATCCTGCAAAATCGTATAGCTCGAATGAATATGTCTTTATTGGTCAGATCTATGAGCCTCCCTTTCAGTATCATTTTTTAAAACGTCCTTATCAGCTGGAGCCGTTAACTGCGACAAAAATGCCAGAAGTGATCTATCTAGATCATTCTGAAAAACCTTTAGCTAATAATGCATCAGCTGATGAAATAGCCTATTCCGATTATATTATTGAGATAAAACCAGGGATTCATTATCAGCCTCACCCAGCTTTAGCTAAAAATAAGCTGGGGCAATATTTATACCATCAACTAGGACTAGCACAGCTTTCTAAAATTAATGTCTTAACTGATTTTAATCAAACAGGCACACGAGAATTAATAGCGGCTGATTATGTACACCAAATTAAGCGCCTAGCGCATCCGAAAATTTCTTCACCTATTGCGGAATTGATGAAGCAATATATCGTGGGTTTGGGTGACTATGGTTTATCGCTCAAAGATAAGCCACTCATGGCTCTAGTCGAAACTGACATTAGCGGCGTTGCAGTGATTGATAAGTACCGCTATAAAATTCGTATTAAAGGTAAATATCCGCAATTTATTTATTGGCTGGCGATGCCTTTTTTTGCACCGATGCCGTGGGAAGCCGATGCTTTTTATAGTCAGCAAGCGCTGATAGATAAAAATATCACGCTGGACTGGCAACCGTTGGGAACAGGTCCCTATATGCTGGAAGAGAATAACCCAAATCTGCGTATGGTGATGCTTAAAAACCCTAATTTTCATGCCGAATATTATCCGCTAGAAGGTCAATCTGGTGACCAGGAGAAAGGTTTGTTAAAGGATGCAGGCCAGTTGTTGCCCTTTATTGATAAAGCTGTCTATAAGCTTGAAAAAGAAAATATTCCTTACTGGAACAAGTTTTTGCAAGGCTATTACGATGCCTCTGGTGTTGCCTCGGATAGTTTTGATCAGGCAGTGCAATTTACTGGTGACGGTGAGCTAGGTCTTACCCAGGCTATGCAGGATAAAGGCATACAATTACAAACAGCTGTAAAAAGTTCTATTGCTTTTGTTGGTTTTAATATGCTGGATGCTGTGGTTGGGGGAGAAAGCGAAAGAGCACGGAAATTACGCCGTGCTATTTCTATCGCGATAGATTATGAAGAATATATTTCCATTTTTATGAATGGCCGAGGTATTGCCGCGCAAGGTGTTGTCCCGCCTGAGATTTTTGGCTTTGAGTCAGGAGAACAAGGCATTAATCCTTATGTCTATGAATGGGATGGCACTAAAGCGCGACGTAAACCTATTGCTGATGCTTTAGAGTTAATGCAACAGGCAGGGTATACTGATGGTGTAGATGAAAACACGGGCGAGGCACTGATTTTAAATTTAGATACCGCCGCAAGTGGTCCAGATGAAAGAGCGCGGCTAAACTGGTTTCGTAAGCAGTTTACAAAACTAGGGATACAAATAGTGATTCGCGCAACAGATTACAATCGTTTTCAGCAAAAAATGCTCAACGGCAATGCGCAAATTTTTATGTGGGGCTGGAATGCCGATTACCCAGATCCCGAGAACTTTTTTTTCCTGTTGTACGGTGCGAATGCAAAGGTCTTACATGGGGGGGAAAATGCAGTTAATTACCAGAATAAGGAGTTTGATCGTTTATATAAACGGATGAGTAATATGGAAAATGGCCCAGAGCGATTGAAGATGATTCAGCGTATGCAGGAAATACTTCGCTATGATGCACCCTGGGTGTTTGGCGTACATCCAAAAAGTGTTTCTCTGTTCCATAGCTGGTATCATAATTTAAAGCCTAATCTCATGGCGAATAATAAGCTCAAATATCTACGCATAGACCCGCAGCAACGCAAGACATTACGTCAACAATGGAATCAGCCGATCTTATGGCCCATTATCTTGATTATTGGCCTAGTCGTTGTATTGGCTCTTCCTGCTGTGCGTAGTTTTCAGCGTCGTGCACAGGAGACGATAAAATAATGTTTAATTATATTCTGCGCCGTTTTTTGTATGCATTCCCGCTTTTATTAGGGGTTAATGTCCTGACCTTTATATTGTTTTTTATCGTCAATAGTCCTGACGATATGGCCAGAATGCAATTAGGCCAAAAACATGTTACCGAACAGGCGATTGAAAACTGGAAGCAACAGCGCGGCTATCATTTACCCTTGCTCGTCAATCAACAAGAAGTAGGGATTGATAAAATAAAAGAAACGATTTTTTATCAAAAATCCTTACGTCTTTTTGCTTTTGATTTTGGTATATCAGACAGTGGCAGAAATATCGGTGCCGATATACAGCAACGAATGTGGCCCAGTCTGGCCGTTGCACTACCCTCTCTGGTAATCGGTTTGCTGGTAAATATCACTGTTGCGTTAATGATGGTGCTGTTTCGGCAAAGTTATCTGGAATTTGGTACTATCGTATTGTGCGTTATTATTATGTCAATATCGTCTTTGTTTTATATTATAGGCGGCCAGTTTATCGTCGGGAAATTACTGATGCTAGTCCCTATTTCTGGCTATGATACGGGTATAAATGCCTATAAATTTCTTATATTACCTGTACTGATCAGTGTTATTGCAGGAATAGGAGCAGGTGCGCGTTGGTATCGTACATTATTTTTGGAAGAAATCGAACAGGATTATGTGCGCACAGCACGCGCAAAAGGCTTGACAGAAACGCAGGTTTTATTTAAACATGTTTTAAAAAACTCGATGATTCCCATTCTCACAGGTGTTGTCGTGGTTTTGCCTTCGCTTTTTATGGGCAGCTTGATCACTGAATCTTTTTTTAGCATACCAGGCCTCGGCAGCTATACGATTGATGCGATTCAAAGACAAGATTTTGCCATCGTGAGGTCTATGGTTTTTTTAGGCTCTGTTCTATATATCATCGGCTTATTACTGACTGATATTTCTTATACTGTTGTTGATCCACGAGTGAGATTGTCCTGATAAGCCTGTAGAGCGGTTTAGTCCGCCAGTTGGCATCTTTTATTTTTACCTAAAAGTCGTTTGCACTTTATCAATTATGTAAGTTAGTATAACCATTTGTTTTAAAATTAAAAGTTAATCGAAAAATATAAAACCATACCCGCTCAATGTGAGTATTGACTGTGCATAATACGGTAAATATATAACTCATTGTTTAATATTGTAATAATTATTGGGTCAACGGGCTTTTCTTGGTAGTAATCGCATTAACAGCTAATAGAAGTCACCACCAAATGTTCAGTGGAACTACGGTGTGATCTAATGGTGGTCGGGATAGAAATACGACGCGCGCAACCTTAGTCACAGACTTGGCTG
>CAZLLL010000120.1:5941-8016 GCA_964560255.1 uncultured Methylomonas sp. | reverse complement strand
GTAGCAAGTTGATTATTAATGAATTATACCTTCACGCCAAAAGGAAAAGAACCATGATTATCACCCACCCATTACATATCGTTTTTAAGTACTTATTGCATTTAGTTGCTGCGTGTAGTGTAGTGTTAACGCTTTCCTGCTCTACGTTTCAACCCACCCTAACGCTAGAAATGGATCCTGCAACTCAACAGGCTATTTTTAAAACCCCTGAAGAGGCTGCAAACACCTTTGTTCAGGCAGTTGAAAATAATAATACCAATCAATTAAGCAAAATTCTAGGGCCAGATTATCGTAAGATTAAAGCACAGAACTCTATCACCGATCAGGACGTTAAAAATTTTATGGATGCATGGGAAGAGTACAACACTTTATTACCGCAAGGTAATAAAAAAATGCTAATTGCCGTTGGCCAGAACCAATGGACTTTCCCTATCCCCATAGTCGCAAACATATCAGGCTGGCAATTTGATATAGCAGAAGGTCTTGAGCGTATGCGTATCCGACGTATAGGCCGGAATGAACTGGCGACTATGCAAGCCGTCCTAGCCTATTACGATGCCCAGATGGAGTATGCTGAACAGGATAGAAATGGAAACAGCGTACTTGAGTATGCACAAAAATTCATCAGCACTGCTGATACTCATGACGGCTTATTTTGGCAGGTGGAGCCAGGTGAAGCACTGAGTCCATTAGGCAAATTGTTTGCAGATGACACTCCAGGAGGGGGTTATCACGGTTATTTTTACCGGATATTAAAGACACAAGGCGAGAATGCCAAAGGAGGAGCATACAACTACCTAATCGGAAAACAGATGCGCACAGGATTTGCGCTGATCGCCTGGCCAGAAGAGTATGGTGAAAGCGGCGTTATGAGTTTTATCGTGAGTCACTCAGGTATCGTGTACGAGCAAAACCTAGGGCCCGATGGTGCCAGCATTGCAAAAGATATGCTGACTTATAATCCAGGGTCTGACTGGATACCAACCACAGAGGTAATCGCCTCACCAGCCTCTGAATAGGCAGGAATAGAGGAGTCAGTTCTAACATTCCAACATTATGAGCCTTCATGCCTGGGTGTAACCCACCTTCCGCTATCACCAAAAATCAAAGGCTTGGCTACTCGTTTAAGGCGGGACATATCGCAGGAGTGAAATAGCTTTAACTATTTCCGAAACAGCAATAGCTAAAGGCGATTAGACTCCTGAATAATATTTTAAAAATGCTTGTCCCGTCTTAAATTGGTAGCCAACGGAGGCGACCCCTTAAGACGGGACACCTGAAAATACAGATTTAGAGAAGATTATTTATCACCATAAAGAACATGAAGAGAATGAAGGGTTTAGTCTTTTCCTTCAATAGTCTATTCTCAAAGGTCTTGCCAACAATTTAACTATAACATAATGGTTGGAATGTTAGGACTGCCTCCAATGCTCTAGTCGCTCCGCCAACGACACGCCAAAAAACCCTGCTGACTGGCTATCAGGATCAACCTCCGGCCAGCCGGAAGCCGAGGTCGAGGCCACGATCATCCGGCTCGTTAGCATCGCGGGAAGCAGCACGCAAGGAGCGCCCACCGCCGGCCCAGCCACCGCCGCGCAGCACACGGTACAGGCCATTAGTCGCTCCTTTGGGGTCAATTGCATCTTTAATGAAGTACTCTCCCTTCCCGTCTGAACACCACTCCCAAACATTACCGTGCATCTGATATAACCCCCACGGATTCACTTGAAACTGTAAAACCGCTACAACACACTGTCTATACACGCCTTTTTTTTCCTGATTATATGGAAAGTCACCATTATAATTTGCCTGTTCAGTGCTTAAGCTATCTCCCCAATTAAAGACTGTTTTTGTATTGGCACGACAGGCATACTCCCATTCTGCCTCGGTTGGAAATCGCAATTGAAAACTAGCAGGGAGCCCCTGATTGGCTTTTTCAAAAAAATTCTGACAATCATTCCATGAGACCTTATTTACTGGATTGTCCAGGCTGTCCTTAAAAGCACTTGGATTATCTCCCATCACAGCCAACCAAAGGCGTTGAGTACACGCGGTATCGGCTAACCAATAGCCTT
>CAZLLL010000120.1:0-5841 GCA_964560255.1 uncultured Methylomonas sp. | reverse complement strand
CGGCTCTGGCCTTTTTGCAGCGTACCACCGACTAGTTTGCCAGAATTTAATAAAAAATCAAGCATCTACTTTTCTTCCCTTTTGTAAGCAACGCTGCCGAAAATGTCTATCATCTGCGGGCAATAAAATCGCTTTAGCAGAATCATAAGCCCGCTGTAATTGGTTACTATTGATCTCACCTTGCTCCCATTGTGCCTCCCATTTTTCCACTGTCCGAGCATATCGTCTTCGCCGACGTAAACTGGGTTTTAATTGGTAAGGCTTAATATGAATACCACAAAAACGGATACCGATTTCAGTACGCTGCAATAAAGGTGGCTTAATCGTTAAAGACAGCACATGGGCTAAAAATTCAGTTAATTGTTTAATAAACGTGGATAAGGCGGCTCGATCATTAGACCAAAACAAAAAATCATCCATATATCGACAATGTGCTTCAATGCTTGGTTGCGCTAAGCTCCAGCGATCAGCGATATTGAGGTAATGATTCGCAAAATGCTGTGAGGTTAACGCACCAATAGGTAATCCTTTCCCTCTTTCATGCCCATGACTTGCAATCACAGCATTCAATAACACCAGTCCATCACCTCTAAAGCGATGGTTTAATTGTTCAATTAATATCTGATGATCAATATTAGGGAAATAATGTTTAATATCAACGTGCAACACCCAGCGGTAGCGCCTTGACTGTCGCTGTGCATAATCAATTGAGGCATGTACGCCTTTCCCCACTCTACAGGCAAAAACAGACGGTAATAAAACTCGCTCAAATGTGGGTTCAATCAATCGTACCATGGCATGATGAGCAATTCGATCCAATAAGGGCGCGGCATGAATTAAGCGTTTTTTAGGATCATAAAGGGTAAAAGAACGAAAGCTCCCCACGGGCAACTGACCTTGCCGTAATGCGGTACTAACTGTCTCTATTGCCCTCTCGGGATGACGTTGAATCGCTTGTACCGCCGGTCGTTGTGTTTTTCCTCGGCAAGCACGGTGCAATGCCCAAGTCACATTATTCCAGTCTGCTATAGCAGAAATACTAATCATTGTTGTTTTAGCCATCTTGCTTTAGTAATAGTTCAATAAATTGATCCACATACAAGGCTAATCGCTTTTCACCAATCCCATCAATCGTTGCAATATTAGCTTTATTAGGCTGTTCCAATTTAGCCATTTCAGCTAACTGTTCATTAGTAAAAATGGCATAAGCAGGTATTGATTGCTGTTCGGCAATGGCATTTCTTAAAGTTCTTAATTTGGCGTAAATAGTAAAGATCTCTGGAGACAATACTTCACGGTAATCCACTCCACCGCTTCGTTTTGAAGATTTGGATGCCTCAATCGCTGTTTTAGTTGCATTTTCGACAATAGCGACACGAACACTCCAAAAACTATTCTGTCCATCATCAACAAACTGTTCTTTTACCGAAGCAATCGCCTGTGTTGAAAGAACGTGGTTTAATTTAGCCGTTTCCGCTTCTGGATACAGCGTAGGGATTTTAAAATAGATATAATTCATTGTTTTATTCCTGCTCAATACTGCCACCAGCTTGACCGTTCCACGGTCCGCGGTTGGCAGTCTTTTCTTGTTTTCTTGCTTGAGGGTCTAAACCTCCGGCCAGCCGGAAGCCGTAGTCGTGGCCACGATCATCCGGCCCGCTAGCACTGCGGCTAGCAGCACGCAAGCCGCGCCCACTGCTGTCCCAGCTACCGCCGCGCAGCACACGGCTCTGGCCAAATGAAGCACCAGTGGGGCCGGTGACTTCCTTTGCTGAATACTCCCCAAACCTATCAGAACACCATTCCCATACATTACCACTCATACTTCTTAAGCCAAAACCGTTAGCGGGGTACTTCATTTCATTATCCGTTTGTTTGCTATTATAATTTGCATAGTGCTTATCCATCTGCTCTCCCCACCAGTAGGCTGTTTTTGTCCCTGCTCGGGACGCATATTCCCATTGTGCTTCTGTCGGTAATTGAGCCATAAAATCGGGGAATAAAGCCGATAAGCGCGATAAAAACCTTTGGCAATCATCCCAACTAATCTGTTCTACAGGCCATTGTAAATCTGTTTTAAATTTGCTTGGGTTATCCTCCATCACAGCCAGCCAAAAGGCTTGTGTACAACTGGTTTCACCCAGCCAGTAGCCTTGGGTCAGCGTGACTAAATGCGGTGTTTCATCATCGCTTCGATCCGCCTCACCTTCAGGCGAGCCCATCATAAACTGTCCGAGATTAATCCATCGGAGGCGATAGCTTGCTTGTTTGACCTGTAACGTTGCCCATAAGCCTTTTTCATCAATCCCTGTTTCACTCGCCCATGTCCACGGGTTATGCTGGCAAACCCACTGAGCTTTTGGGTTGTCTGCGGATGCGGGTTGCAGGTGAAATACGGCATTATCGCTGTGACTGGCAAAGATGCCTTGTGCTTCTTGCCAAATACGGTTTGCCCAGTCAGGTTGGGTGAGAGTTTTTAATTGAATATCGGCTTGCCGCGTTCGTAAATAAACTGTTTTTCCTCGAAGTGTTTCTCCTATTTTTAAGCATTTTGTGGTACTTATATTAAATATCGCATTATTTGAACTCAGCAATGCTCGCCCCGCATGAGTCGTACAGAGTAAATCAGCCCCTTTTTGGGTTATATAGAAAGTCCTGACAGTCTCTGGCTGTAACTCATCTGTTAAGGTTAATGGATGCTGTGCTAAAACAGACTGAAATTGCTGATTGAGCTTATGCCATTTAGGTATCCCAGCTGTATGAGAGGCCGCTATTTTTAACAAGGGGAGTTGGGCCATTAACCATTGATAGGCGTTGTTATTTTTTTTGGGATTGTTTATATACCGATCCAAAACCTCATCTAATACACTCGCATCTGCTTGATTATCAGGGTCTATTATTTCCTCAATTAATTGCTCTAACCCTTCAGTTTCTTTATGTAGACTGGCTCGCCAGCTCGCTTGCAGACGATTAAGCTGTTGTTTTTCGCTGGGGGATAATAAGGCTATTTGCGCCCAAAAATCAATATATTCAGGGGATAAGCGCCAGTTCAGCCCCGTTGTTTTCATTCGATCAGGGTGATTCCATAAGGTTAACTCATCCGCTAAACTTCCATTCGTCACTTGTTGGCGTATTTGCCTTATTCTGGGTAATTTAGCCTGCAAACATCCTGCTATGGCTTGTTGTAATTTTGGAAACTGTGATGCTTTATTGTCTAAACAAAAAGACTGAATTACACTATTTTCAGTTTGTTGAGGGGTGGGGCTTAATACACTAATGCTATGACCTAATCTTTTAAGCTGTTTTAAGCGGTGTGCCCATGCCCGTTGTTCATTCCTCAGCTGACTATACTCGCCCAAATCAGTCATAAAAACGAGCCTCGCCGCACTGGGTAACTGATCAAATGACCAATTTTCATCCTTTATATCTTGCCATTTTCTAATCACACCCAAGATACCATGGTGCATTAACAGAACTTGACATTGTTCTCGCCCTACATTTTTTTGTAATGACTCAGCTAACTCAAATTGATCTTCCCACAGGGGTGTTAATGTGTCTGAGCGATCTAAAAATAACACGGTTTCTTGATTCTGAGTTTCGCGTGTGAGCTTTGGTAAGGTAGTGAGTGGCTTGACTTGTGCTAATAATTTAACGGCTAAGGGAATATCAGGTTTTTTTGATTGATGTTGCTCAGTTAAACATTGATCCCAAAGTAATTGTTGCTTTGCTAATGAAAACAACGCTTGACTGGTTGGCTGATCAGCTCTTTCATTAGTTCGACTGGAGGGGATGAATTTTTTTTGAGGTTGCGGAACTCGGGCTTGGTACGAGTCAACCATCCAAAAGACGGGACTCCATTCAGCTTGTTTAATGTGGACTGTTTCTTCTGGGTCGCTTGTCGCTGCTCCATTAATTTCTGACGCGGAAAAACTAAAGGTGTGAGTTGGTCGTGGCTGTACACCAAAACCGAATAAATCGGCTAATTCCGCCTGTAATGAAGCCGGTGTATCTTGCAATAAGAGATACAAATCAGCACGGCTAACTGTACTCATGCTTTAATCATTCGGTTGATGCTTAAAAAAGGTAACCGTTCACCTACCCCCTACAAGCTTAACCTGTTAATTTAACTGTAAATTATTTCTCAGTATTTCTATGAAATTGTTTTTCATCATTTCTGAGTCAAAATTTCAATGACTTACAGTGGTTATTTGCTGCTGGCATATTAGTCTGATCTATATAAATCAATATGTTAAGGGGTAGGTGAACGGTTACTAAAAAAGAAATGCGCGATAGCGGCTATGCTGTCTTGTTGCTGCTGTACTGTTTTACCTGCATTTTGTATGGCACGTAGTAAATCGACATATTCTGCTTGCCCTGTTTTTAAGGTGTGATGGCTTTGTTTTTCTCTGTCTTGGCAAATTTGCTCGGCAGCAGCCGTTAATACTTTTTTATCTATCGCCGGAAAATGCGCTTGACCTATTTTTAAAAAATACTCGATTAATGCATCACCCGTAGGTAAGACTAAATCAAGTAAGACACAGCGTCTGAGTAAAGCACTGGGTAATTCACGGATACTGTTACTGGTTAAAATAACTAACGGTGTTTGCCCAGCTTTCCCACCGATAGGTTCAGACCGATGAGGCACACGAAAGCTACGATTGCCCAATACTTCAAGTAGCCCATTACTTAAAGACACGTCTGCTTTGTCTATTTCATCTATTAACAGCACTTGAGCATCTGGCGCTTTATTGTCCTTTGTGGGTTCTGGTTGATATGTGGTTTTACACGGTTGTTTACTGGCATCTGTCCAATCATACGCATACCAAAGAGGCCCTGGGCTAGTATAACGGCTGGAAGCTAATGATTGTGCAATTGACTTGCCCTGCATATCAGACTTGTCCGCTCCCAAGCTCATCAATTGGGCATCTGCCAAGCGTTGTGTATGGTCAAATGTCCATAACAGTTCCTGATATTCAGTATAAGGCTGTACAACTGTACTGATAAAGTGTCGCTTTAATAATTCAGCAGCAGCTCTAGCCAGGTGACTTTTACCTGTACCCGGCTCCCCTCTTATCAATAAGGGTCTTTCTGCTCCTAGTGCAGCCGCGATAGCAAGTAATGATTGTTTGTTAAGCAAATGAACACATTCAGGCCATGAGCCTTGTTTCGGTAGCTTTTGTTCTACAAATTCATCATCAGCCAGCTTTGCTGCTTGCTGCATTATATCTTTTACTTGGTTCATAGTAATGCGGATGCAGCGGTTACCAGCATTTTTGCTTTATCATATAATGTGCTTAGCTTAGTTCCCTGATTAATGCCTTTGTTGACCGTTTCTAATGCATTTTCTATCACTTTCAGATGGTCAGCTGGTTTTTTAGACTCTTGCTTTATTGCCTCGTCTAACGTGGTTATTTCTTTAGCATCCTCAGGGAAACTAATAGCTAGCGCGTCTCTTAATTCTTGTAAAACAGGAATTAAGTCTTTTATTTTTGTGTTTATTTCTGTGTGATTATTATCACCTACGATTGCAGTTCCTACAGGTGCATAAAAGTTATTAGTTGTACTCATGTTATTCTCCTCAGTTTGATTGGTAGTCACGCCTGCTAAATCACGTTGCCGTTTTTTAACCATGTCTAAACATTCAATTAAAAGTGTTTGTATTTTTATTTTGGCAGGAATTAAAAAAGATGTACCTTCATCTATTTGTAATGTCATTACCCGTAATGCGGGCAAGTACTCCTCGAATAGCTTAACTAACCCACTGGTAATGGGTACAGGTGAAAATGCCTGATTATCCCGCATTTAGGGGAGGAATAAAAACCCCCTTTTGCGAGCTCGAAA
>CAZLLL010000119.1:0-8063 GCA_964560255.1 uncultured Methylomonas sp. | reverse complement strand
ATCATTTTTTCTTTACTTTGCAATACCTATTTTAAAAAGTGTACGGTAGTGAAATTATTATGTGTTTTTACTTACATTGAGCGGGTATGGTTTTATGTTTTTCGATTAACTTTTAATTTTAAAACAAATGGTTATACTAAGCTTATTAGGTTTCAATGACTTACATAGAATTATTTAAAATCAATGTGTTACATGCAATTAAAAGTAACCATTCAGCCATCCCCCCCTTGTAAAATTAGGGGCTGAGGAGACTTTTTCTAATAAAACCTCCCCCCTAACCCCTCCTTGATAAGGAGGGGCTGAACGGTTACGCCTATAAGCATAAAAATATCCCGTATTAACTCACATTGAGCGGGTATGGTTTTATATTTTTCGATTAACTTTTAATTTTAAAACAAATGGTTATACTAAGCTTATTAGGTTTCAATGACTTACATAGAATTATTTAAAATCAATGTGTTACATGCAATTAAAAATTCCTGATTTCTAATGTTATTTTTTTATTATTTATACGGTTTTCCATAACATTCTAATAATTAATGTATTTTTAATATAAAAAAACAGACAATAGACCCGCTCAATGTAAGTATTAAGCTTGTAGCCAATATTTTTTTAAAATTTAGCTTGACGGTATAAAAAAACTATAAATGAAGGATGCCAAATAATGAAACAATACCTGGAATTACTTGAAGAAACGCTGACAACAGGCTACTTAAAGGGAGATCGCACTGGCACTGGTACAAGGTCACTGTTCGGACGTCAGATACGCTTTAATTTACAGGAAGGATTGCCTCTAGTTACAACTAAACGCCTGCACACTAAATCCATTATTCATGAATTACTCTGGTTTCTTAAAGGCGATACCAATATCAGATATCTCAATGATAACGGAGTATCAATCTGGAATGAATGGGCGACAGAAAAGGGTGAACTGGGCCCCGTTTATGGCGCACAATGGCGTAACTGGCAAGGCATCGAAGGTGAGAGTTATGATCAGGTCAGCGCTTTAATCGAAGGCATAAAAAATAATCCCGATAGCCGAAGACATATTATCAGTGGCTGGAATGTTGCTGATTTACCCGATGAAACAAAATCACCTCAGGAAAATGCAAGCAATGGAAAAATGGCATTACCACCCTGCCACCTACTTTATCAGTGGTATGTCGCAGCAGGAAAGTTAAGCGGGTCATTATATATCCGGAGTAATGACCTGTTTTTAGGTAATCCGTATAACACCTGTAGTCTGGCTATTTTTACCCATATGATTGCACAGCAATGTGATCTAGATGTTGGTGAAATTATTATTTCTATTGGTGACTGTCACTTATATAGTAATCATGTTGAACAAGCGAAAATCCAATTACAACGCTCCCCTAAAGCCTTACCCAAATTACATATCAAGCGTAAACCAGAGAGTATTTTTGACTACCGTTTTGAAGATTTTGAAATAGTTGGATATAATCCACATCCACATATTTCAGCACCTATTGCTGTGTAGAAGCGATCTGTAGCTGTGAATCAATATATACAAATAAAGAGCCGTGACTAAAAGGCATACTCCTTTTGGGGATATGCAAGCAAATCAGTAGCAAAAATAGCGCGACACTTAGGGAGATGGAAACAAATAATCATCCAATATTGCGAGTCTTTTTGTCCGTCTTCTGCGTTGTAGCAACAGTTACGTAGCCAGCTATGCGCCTGTTACTACGCCTTGAATACGAACAAAAATCCTGCCCAATATTGGACGATTATTTATTTCCAGCTCCCTTAACCTGAAAAAGAAACAGAAACAGGGCAATTAACCTCTTTTTAGTGAGTTATTTAACATTGATTAATTAATATTCGAATAAAATTACTTTCTGGTTTTGTTTGTTAAAAAAAATTTCATGTAGATTTCTAAGTTTATTATAAATTTGAGGATACCTATTATGCTGAATAGTAATATATATTTATAAAGTTATAGGCTGTCCGAGGCAAACTAAAGTCAAACTAAACGGCATAATTATTGCTATTCTCTATAGCTAGTTACTTTTAAGTAGCCGTAGGTTTTGTTTGCTGATAACTTTTGGATTTTAGCAATTGAGTTAGTGACTGACTCGAAGATACAAACAAATACATAAAAATATAATGAGGTATAAATTAGTATGAATAAATTTGCGACAATCCTTGGAGCAGGTGTTTTTGCTCTATCAAACGCTGCAATAGCAGATGTTCAATTTGCAGATCCTGATGAAGGTGGGATTGGCTATGAATGGACTGTTACTTTTGATCATCATGGTACACATGAAATTGTTGGTAGTGTCGGCGGTAAAGGCTCTTACGAGCCTTCTTTTGAAATGCCTGATTTTGGCTGGACACATACAACCGACTGGGTTGCATTAGAGCTTGGTACTGATTCTATGTTAGAGATTGAGATGACGCGCCAAGAAGGTGTCTACGAAATGAAAGTAGATAGAGAAACGGGCGAAAAATCCTATCAAACAGCTGGTGCCATGCTATATCCCGCCTTATCCGTATACAAAGGATGGGATAGCACGACAGAAAAAGAGAAAGGCAGCTTCAATCCTATTGGTAATTTCTGGTCAACGATAGAACATATTGGTGTTGCTTATGCTGATGATGGTCAATCTACGATTGTCTACAAGGTTATGTTACCTGCTGGTAGATATTCTGTGAATATTGGTGGTGTCAATGCGCTTTACTGTGCTGAAACAGATCCATGTTATAACGGTAAACACGGTTATCGTGCTAAATTCACTACATCGCATGAAATGGCTCAGTAAAAAATAAGCCGGAGTTTCAGTGAAGAGCTCTACTTGTAAAATTGGAGCTCTTTTTTATCTTTTATTCTAAATTAAATCCTGGTCTATAAGTCATATCTTCCCTTTCCACTTAATCATAATAACTAAGCCCATCATGATATATAAAATAAGCTCCAACAAAATTCTGTTATATTTTTTGTGTTTTATATGCCCAATATCTGGTTTGCAGGCTGACCAGGCAATGCTTTCGGATGATTTAAGTTTGCATATACCTGTTATTCAATTTCAAGGTCAATATCTATGGGCAGACTTTGATTATATCGAAAACTCAAACGAGGCGATTACCTTTGCTGTCAAACAATATGGCTTTTTAACTGAAGAGAGTATTCCACCTCAATTATCCGACCTATCTATAGTAACCGATGGCCCTGAGCCAGCTATCGTTGATATTACAACTACTGAAGCCCGGCTAACCTTTATTTCAACAATTCCACTGGCGTGTTCTGTTATCTATGGAACAACACCTGAATTTGGTGCCGTCGCGGTTGATGCGAGTATGAATGGTGGTGCAATTATTGATCATAACCCCATTCTGATTAACCTGAAAGCAGATACCCTCTATTATTACAGGGTTCAGGGAGCAGATGCACAAGGGAATTTTTATTGGGCACCTATAAATAGCTTTACGACTGCCTCTGAGAGCTTAGCCGATAATAACCTCCTGTCTATTAATAATGGTGCGACGATTACTGCAGTCAGTAGTAATTTCGGTCAAGCAGAGAATAATCAGGCCTGGGGGGCAAATAGTGCAATTGATGGTTCAGCAAATTCGGCATGGTCATCCGCAGGCGATGGAAATGATGCGTTTATCAAAATTTCACTGGCTCAGACAGAACAAATTGAGATTATTGAAGTATGGTCGCGATCAATGCCTGATGGTTCCGCCAAAATTCAAAGCTTTACTATAACTATTGATAGTGGTGAAGTATTAGGGCCTTTTGAATTAGTTGATACTCTGCAAGCATATCAATTTACTTTAAATCGCAGCACTTCATCTATTCGCCTGGACGTGGTAAGCAGTAGCGGTGGCAATACGGGGTTAATGGAGATTGCAGCTTATTAATCAATACCTTCGCCAATTTTGATTTGTGCCAAAAACATCAACCCACAACCCATACAAATCAATCACTTACATATTGATAAATTTGATAAAACGAGCATATTTTCACTTTGGCTAAGGTATTGTAATAGTGATTAGAGCTGTTGGCTACCGCTTTAATACAGGACGGTTCAAATCCGTAGGGCACGGATTCAGTCCGCCAACACTAGAGCTTATTTTAAAGGCGGGCTGAAGCCGCGCCTTAAATTTGTAGCCAAAGTATTCATAATGCAGTGTTTTCTATATCAATATGTCCTCCTGATCTTATCATAACGAATCACTACGTTGTCATACAAAAAGAGAGTAAAGCTAAAACAGCTCTTAAGTTCAAATTTAGATTCCGTACCATTTAGCGTTAGGGCATCAGATATTCACAAAAGATATTGATACCTTTTAGCATTGATCACTCCACGCGCAAAACTAGAACTATATTTATAAATATAGTGTGTCATTGATTATTTTTTAATCAACAGGAAAAGAAACATAATAAAACTTATAGTCTATAATACATATATTCAGAAGAAATTTTAGTAAAATTCACGATTCTGACTCAGGCAAGTACGGATAGCAATATGTCCTTATCTATTGTTAAGGAATGGGAATGAAATAACTTATGTATTTGATGCAGGATTTTGCTCGTCTTCGAGACGTGTAAACAGACGCATAGCAGGCTACGTAACTGTTTATGCACCCAAAAAGACGAGTCAAATGTGCAAATTATATTGTCATATTCCTAAGGAATGGGAATCAAATAACGTGTGCATTCTGACTTGTCTTTTTGTTCGCCTTCTGCGTTGCGGAAACAGTTACGTAGCTAGCTATGCGCCTGTTACCGCGCCTTGAAGGCAAACAAAAATACTGCGTCATAATTCACAACTTATTCAATTCCCATTCCTAAACAGCCTCTGAGAGATAGAGTGCTTTGGAGAAGTAATCCATAAAACCTCTGTTTACTACGAGAACTGGACTAAAAAAATCTCGAAAAAAAATTTAAGAAATTATTGTGCTGAAAATACCTAGATCTTCTATTACCCCTTTAATCACTAGAGAATATAAAGATCTCTGACTACAAAGTCATACGCCCCGATCAATTACACTTCTAACATGACTATCGCGTAGATCATTTCAAAATCATAAACCTAACCCGACATACCTTGCTAAAAAATATACCTCTACAAAAATAGCTAACAAGAAGAAAGAATGACCCGCCAAAAATACAGAGGTAAAGTCGTTATAAACATAAACAATCTAAATCTTCAAATAATGCGCTTTGAAACTATTTACAAACTGATAGATAATCTAATCCCACTAGCGTATTTCGAATCATCAAAATCACAGACAAGAAACTCTCTACAAACCTCAAAAGTAGCTTAAAAACAACATATAAGCATCTTGGGATGGAAAATTTAAGATGAAAACAATGACGACAAAAACAGCAAGACAAAATCTAGTGAAACTAGATGAAATGAATAATACTCATGATAAATGGCTTCTTGACAAGCGGGAGGCATAGCGTGAAGATTTTTGGAATAGGTCTTTCAAAGACAGGAACATCCAGCTTAGCCCATGCACTCAAACTGCTGGACTATAATATAAAAGATTGCCCTGGTGTCACAACATACGCCAAAGGTGACATTGCATCAATTGATCAAAATATCTTAGCTAATCACGATGCTTTGACTGATACCCCCATTCCCAGTTTATATCAGGAACTGGACAAAAAGTACCCTGGCTCCAAATTTATTTTGACTATAAGAGAGATGAATGGCTGGCTAAAATCCTGTAAAAAACAATTTAATCAAAAATCAGCCGACAAACAGTCAGATGCCCAAAATAACTTATTTTTAGACTTATACGGGACAACCGTATTTGACGAAGACAAATTCAAACAAAGCTACCTTGACTTTGTCGAGAGAGTAAAAATTTATTTTAAAGACCGCCCCAATGATCTTCTTATTATTGATGTTATTAAAGGCGAAGGCTGGGAAAAGCTTTGTCCTTTTCTTGACAAACCACTTCCTCACATTCCATTTCCTAAGACAAATGTCTCCCAGATACGATGGATAAATATTCATCAGCTGGCTCAGAAGGTTCGAAATGCGACATTACAAATGCAGAAGCTGTCAAAGGATTTAGACATAAACGAAACTGCACCAACGAAAAACATTAAAAAAGCAATCTTCTCTTTTATTGGGCTAAACACTATAGATCAAATTAACCGAGCTGCCCATAAAACTCAAAAACTCATTGAAAAAGAATTAAGTCAATTAAACGCTGACATTCCAATTATTTCTGAAATCAATCACAACACCCCCTTAACAATACGACAGTCATGGAATCATTTCTGGCTACTCAGCACGACTGAAGGGAATTCTCAGTTAGAAAATGCAAGTATCGGATACACCATTAACTTAGCTTTAATAGAAGATGGTCTCCCATATATAGGCATTACTTATTCACCAGCACACGACACACTCTACTATGCCGCTTTAGATAAAGGGGTTTTTAAAGTGCAAGGAAACGAGTCTCCAAGTAGAGTTGAGCCACCTCAGACTGTTAACATAAATTCTTCTGTAAAAGACACAGAAAATACAGTTAAAACCACACTCGATTCTTCTCAGGGAATTAGCTATACCCTGTGCCAATCTATAGAAAATGCCCCCTCTTCTCTATTCTCAATTGAAAGTAGCAAAGAATGGCAAACAGCAGCAGGACACGCGATTGTAAAAACTCTCGGACTGACCTTAATTGAAGTTACAAACAACGCTGAACTTAAGTATAATAAAGATAGCTGGGTAAATTCTGCGATGACAATCAGTATTCCATAAGAAATATCAAGCCCCTTATCATGGCTATATTTATTAATATGTTAGGCGAACATAATGACAACAGATAAACTACTTTTTGCAAATTTAACAACCAAACAAACTTATCTGGAATGGGGGCGTATATTATTCTCAGTCTTAAATTCATTTACTGAATCTGGCTATACAATCACTCTGCTTGATAATGAAGCTTTACATAACCTGGATGTTTATGGCAAACCCGTTTTTGATTTAAAAAATCTTACCCTTGTAAAGCAACCCCCTAGCGCAACAGAAAAATACACCTATCTGTACGATAAAGAGGATAACCTACTCAATAAAGCTTTCTGGAAAAAACAAGTCTTTTTGAAGTATGATCTTTATT
Source organism: uncultured Methylomonas sp. (assembly GCA_964560255.1). Classification (GTDB taxonomy): domain Bacteria; phylum Pseudomonadota; class Gammaproteobacteria; order Methylococcales; family Methylomonadaceae; genus Methyloprofundus. The sequence continues at coordinate 953 of CAZLLL010000119.1, read as the reverse complement.
CAAATTATTGGTTTGAACAACCCATGATCATGCCTTTTCCTGTCCATCCCTTACAGGAAATATATGGCTACATTCCTAGATTACCTGAACTGCGTAAGAGCAAAAGGAATATGCGTATCTTATTTGCTGGTGATATTCATAAATATAAACGAACCTGGGTAGGGCATCCAAAGGAAAAACTGCCCAGAGAAGAAATTATCGAAACGATTAAGGAAAAACTGGATCATGATAAATTACAGCTTATAACAGATGAAGCGTCATTTACCTCGATAATGAATGCTGAGTTTACTAATAAATTCGTTATTATTGATAATAATGCACAGCGTATTGACAATAAACTCTGGCTTGATACGCTTGCTAAATCCCAGTTTTTTTTCAGCCCTCCCGGTATTGTGATGCCTATGTGCCATAATATTGTTGAGGCAATGGCGATTGGCTGCATTCCCTTCACCAATTATCCAGAATGGTTCCATCCAAATCTTGAACACGGTGTTAACTGTATTGTGTTTGACACAAAGAAAGGCCTACTTGAACAAATCAATAATGTCCTTAACATGGATGAAGCAGACATTCAGCAAATAAAAGAAAATGCCATTGATTATTATGAGCAACATTTAAAGAAAGCTGGATTTATTAAAAAGCTTGAAGATAAGCAGCAAAACAAGCTGACAATTTTATACTACACTGAAGGTAATGTTGCCCACAATACAAACAAGCTAAACAAACATTCGGTATTAATGAGAGATACTAGCGTACCTATTAAAAAATCGGGTATTAGATACCAGACTATGCGTTTTTTAGGCAGAGTATAAATAATCGTTCAGCTCCTCTCCTTATCAAGGAGGGGATCTAAACGGTTACGAATATAAACATCCAGATATTGTGAATAAAATATACCTTATGCTTGTTAAACGAGAAAAATAATTGTGACTGATAGTAAAGCACTTATCACT
>CAZLLL010000118.1:0-8074 GCA_964560255.1 uncultured Methylomonas sp. | reverse complement strand
TAATAATTAATGTATTTTTAATATAAAAAAACAGACAATAGACCCGCTCAATGTAGGTAGTTAAGCTATTGAATTATAATAATTAAGAAAGCTATTCCTCCATTTTATAAAAATAGAATTAACTTGAGTCTGAGCCTAATACTGAAATTCACGTTTCTAAGCCTTCCACAATAAGATAACATAGTCTCTTTATTTAATGATCAAAACAACAAGCACACTAGATGGGTATTCAGGATAATTTTGAACAACAGCCTTTAAAGGATTTTACTGAAAAAGCTTACCTGGATTATTCCATGTACGTAATTTTAGATCGCGCACTGCCGCATATCGGCGATGGTCTAAAACCAGTGCAGCGGCGTATTATTTATGCTATGTCTGAATTAGGTCTAAGCGCGGTTTCAAAGCATAAAAAATCAGCGCGTACCGTCGGAGATGTGTTGGGTAAATATCATCCGCATGGTGATACGGCGTGTTATGAAGCAATGGTCATAATGGCACAACCTTTTTCTTACCGCTATCCTTTAGTTGATGGTCAAGGAAACTGGGGGTCACCAGATGATCCTAAATCTTTTGCGGCAATGCGTTATACCGAGTCACGCTTAACCGCTTATGCACAGACTTTACTAAAAGAATTAGGGCAAGGGACTGTGGATTGGAACGATAACTTTGATGGTTCTTTAAAAGAACCCTCCATTTTACCCGCCAGATTGCCGAATATCTTGTTGAATGGCACCATGGGGATTGCTGTTGGTATGGCGACTGATATTCCTCCACATAATTTACGCGAAGTGGCCAATGCCTGTGTACACTTATTGGATAAACCCAACGCAACCTTAGACGATTTATTTATGTTTATTCAAGGGCCTGATTATCCAACTGATGCGGAAATTATCAGCAGTCGGGAAGATATACAGAAAATATATGTCAATGGACATGGCTCGGTACGTATGCGAGCCAAATATGAATTAGAAGAGCACAATATCATTATTACTGCCTTGCCACATCAGGTTTCAGGATCAAAGTTACTGGAACAGATAGCAGCACAAATGCAGGCTAAAAAACTGCCGATGATTGAGGATCTGCGCGATGAATCTGACCATGAACAGCCGACTCGTCTTGTCATTATGCCAAGGTCAAAGCGTGCTGATGTGGAAGCGATTATGTCACACTTATTTGCCACTACGGATCTGGAAAGAACGTATCGCGTTAACCTGAATATGATTGGTTTGAATGGTCGACCTAAAGTAAAAGGTTTACGCGAAATTCTGGTTGAGTGGCTGATTTTTCGTACCGAGACGGTGCGCAGACGTTTGCAATATCGCCTAGATAAAATTCTAGCCCGCTTGCATATTCTGGAAGGTTTGTTAATTGCCTATCTTAATATTGATGAGGTTATTGCAATTATTCGCAGTGAAGAAAAACCCAAGCCGATATTAATGGAGCGCTTTGGTATCACTGATATTCAGGCAGAAGCGATTCTGGAATTAAAATTACGTCACCTGGCCAAACTTGAAGAAATAACCATTAAGGGTGAACAGGCAGAACTGGAAAAAGAACGTGATGGCTTGCAAAAAACCTTAGGCTCAGCACGACGACTAAATCGTTTAATAAGAAAAGAAATTATCGAAGATGCCGATAAATACGGTGATGATCGCCGTTCTTTTATTGTTGAACGTCATGTTGCTCAGGCTTTAAGTGCAACTGCGTTAATCAGCAATGAGCCTGTCACTATCGTGCTATCGCAAAAAGGCTGGATTCGTGCCGCTAAGGGACATGACATAGAGGCAGAAACATTAAATTATCGCTCGGGTGATGGCTACCTAGATTCAGTGCTGGGTCGAACAACACAAGCCGTGTTTATTATGGATTCAACTGGACGTGCATATATGACTTCTACCCATGATTTACCTTCGGCACGCAGCCAGGGCGAGCCATTGACCGGACGCTTAAAGCCTCCAGCAGGTGCGCTTTTTACTCATTTATTAGCGGGGCATGAGGATGACTATTTGTTGATGGGCAGTGATGCAGGCTATGGTTTTAGAGTGCAATTAAAAGAACTGGTTTCTAAAAATAAAGCAGGAAAAGCGTTGGTAACACTACCCAGTGGTGCACAGTTGCTTGCGCCAGCTCATGTATCTCATGCTAATGATTTAATTGCTGTCGTTACTTTACAAGGTCGCTTACTGGTATTTCCAGCAGCTGCTTTACCTGCTTTAGCTAAAGGAAAAGGTAATAAACTGATACAAATCCCGCCAGCTGATTTAAAGTCGGGGACTGATAGAGTTGTTGCTGTTGCAGTGATCGCTGAAAATACTCCCTTAAAACTTGTTTCAGGGAAACGTACTTTAACCTTAAAACCAGCCAATCTGGAGAATTACTTAGGAGTTAGAGCAAAACGGGGAACAGGTTTGCCCAGAGGTTTTCAGCATGTTGATAAATTAATGAGTGTAGAATAATCAATGGCTGACGTTAAAAAGCCCGTAAAGCCTAAAAAAACAGCTAAGTCTGGAACAACAAAAAAACCTGTAAGTCGGTCAAAACGTAAGGCGAAAGCTAAGCCAAAAGCAAAACAACAGCCATCGCTTATAAAAAAGTTTTGGTTGTTAATTAAATTTCCCTTGCTTAAATTTGTCGCGCTCTCTGTCTTTGTCTTTGTCTGTTATCTCGGCTATCTGGACTATACTGTACGCAAGCAATTTGAAGGCAAGCGCTGGTCTATTCCGGCGCGTGTTTATGCCAACCCAGTAGAGATTTATGCTGGTGCGCAGATCAATGCACAACAGTTAACGGTACTGCTAAAAAAACTGCATTACCGACCCGATACAAAGCTTTCGTCACAAGCAACGTATCACAAACAGTTATCTTCTATTAAACTGAAAACACGTCAGTTTACATTTTGGGATAAAGTGCAAGAGGTACAATATATCCGTATTAATTTTTCTGCCTCGGAAGTCAGGTCCATTATAGATATGCAATCAGGTACGGAGATTGCTATTGTACGCCTTGATCCGGTACAGATTGGCAGTTTTTATCCGGCGCATAAAGAGGATAGAGTATTAGTTAAGCTGGATGAAGTGCCAGAAGCCTTGGTACAAGGTCTATTAGCCACAGAAGATCATGATTTTTATCAGCATATTGGTATTTCTTTTAAGGGCATTGCGCGGGCAATGTGGGTAAATTTACGCGCAGGTAGAATGGCGCAAGGTGGTAGCACAATTACCCAGCAGCTAATAAAGAATTTCTTCCTAACACCTGAACGTAGTTTAAAGCGAAAAATAAATGAGGCATTGATGGCGCTTATTTTAGAGCTGCGTTTTGAGAAAGATGAAATTTTAGAAGCCTACCTGAACGAAATATATCTAGGTCAGGATGGTGCACATGCTATACATGGCTTTGGTCTGGCGAGTGAGTTTTATTTTTCCAGACCTTTAAATAAGCTCACATTAGATCAGGTGACTGCTTTGGTGGCTTTAGTGCGTGGACCCACTGAATATAATTTACGCAGACACCCGGAACGTGCGATAAAGCGGCGTAATCTGGTTTTAAATGCTATGTTTGCGCACAGCGATATTACTGAGCAACAATTACAACAGGCGCAAAATAAAGCACTACAGATTGTTCCTTTTGCGCATCGTCCGGCTAATCGATACCCTGCCTTTATTGATCTGGTCAAAGGGCAGTTACGTCAGGAATACGATGACACTGACTTAAATTCCGAAGGGCTCAGTATTTTTACGACACTGGATACTAAGGTGCAGGATGCCTTAGAATCTAGTATTAAACAGCAATTAGCTAAAATTGAGTTGAACAAACGCTCAAAAGACCTGCAAACAGCCGCCATTGTGACACGCAAAGAGAGTGGTGAAATCGTTGCTTTAGCAGGTGGACGAGATAGCCAGGGAGTCGGTTTTAACCGAGCTTTGAATGCTATTCGTCCAATTGGTTCGCTCATTAAACCACTGGTTTATTTAACCGCGCTGGAATATCCGGAAAGATATACATTGCTGACCCCTGTCAGTGATAGAAAAATCAAAATAAAGGCAGAAAAAGGTAAAGTCTGGCAGCCTGGAAATTATGATCATAAAGAACATGGCGATGTTCCTTTACATACAGCCTTAGCAAAATCCTATAATTTAGCAACAGTACGCATCGGTATGGATATTGGCATTGGTAGAATTGCTAAAACAATACGTGATAGCGGTGTCACTAGGCCGATTAATTTATATCCTTCTTTATTGTTAGGTGCCTTACCTTTGAGTCCTTTTGAAGTGACGCAAATGTACCAGACGCTGGCGGGTGATGGTTTTGCCATGCCACTGCGCTCTATTAATGCAGTGCTGGCAAATGATGGAGAAGTTTTACAGCGCTACCCATACACTATAAGACAAACACTCGATCCTGCTGCGACCTACCTGACCAACTGGATTATGCAGGAAGTTATGCGCAAAGGAACAGGACGTTCTGCTTATCGGGAATTACCTGCTAACCTGGGGCTTGCAGGAAAAACAGGGACCAGCAATGATTTAAAAGATAGCTGGTTTGCTGGTTATACGGGTGATTATCTGGCAGTGTTCTGGGTAGGCCGTGATGATAATAAATCAGCCGGTGTAACGGGAGCCAGTGGTGCATTAAAGTTGTGGACTGCATTAATGAAGCAAGTGGCGAAGCAGCCTGTGTTATTATCAGCACCTGATGCGATCGAATCCGTTTGGATAGACAGAGCCAGCGGGTTAAGAGCAAACGAATTATGTTCTGACATCCAGGCATATCCATTTGTACGAGGGTCAGAGCCAGTTGAAAATGCGCCGTGTGTGGATTCAACGGTAAATAAAGTAAAATCCTGGATTAATGATTTTAAAGAGGAAATTTTTTAATGAAAAAACTATTTGTTTTGATGATGCTATTTTCAGCCAGTCTTTTTGCTGAACCGTCAGTGGTACAAAAGTTACAAGGCTTTATAGTTCGGGCAACATCTTTACAGGCTATATTTACTCAGACCTCTCTGGATGAAGCGGGGAGAACCATACAAACCAGTCATGGAGTATTTTATTTACAGCAACCGGGTAAATTTCGCTGGAATTATGAAAAACCTTATGCACAGCAAATTGTCTCTAAAGATGGTAAAGTCTGGTTTTATGATGCAGACCTAGAACAGGTGATTATTAAGAAAATTGATCAGTCTATCGGTGACACCCCTGCTTTATTATTAAGTGGCAGTATCAATTTGACTGAAAAATACACCCTTAGCAGTCAAGGATTAAAAAAGGGATTGCAATGGATAAAATTGATACCCAAAAGCCAGCAAAGCAGTTTTAAATATATTATGGTTGGCTTAAAGGATGATGTTCTCTATGGTATGGAGTTGAGCGATAATTTTGGTCAATTAACGAAAATTATTTTTTCTGATGTAAAAGTGCCTGCTAAATTAGAGCCTGGAATATTTGATTTTGTTGCGCCGGAAGGGACGGATGTATTTGAGGGTTAAATATTTAAAATGGGCCACCGTTTAGGCCAATGATATGCGCTTAGGGAGCTGGAAATAAATAATCGTCCAATATTGGGCAGGATTTTTATTCGTATTCAAAGCGCACAAACTTAGCTCTAGTGAGCTACGTAACTGTTTGTGCAACACCGAAGACGGACAAAAAGACAAGCCAGTTGCTTAGGAATGGGAATCAAATAACGTGTGCATTCTGACTTGTCTTTTTGTTCGCCTTCTGCGTTGCGGAAACAGTTACGTAGCTAGCTATGCGCCTGTTACCGCGCCTTGAAGGCAAACAAAAATACTGCGTCATAATTGCACAACTTATTCAATTCCCATTCCTTAAGTTATTTCGTACACATGACTATGACAGCCCCCATGCTTCACTGCACGCTCAAACCTTCGTTTCCAATTGCCTTTAAAAATAACTCAAAAAACACCTCGGCGTTAATCAGTTCAGTACAAGTCGAAAGCTGTATCCAGACGCGTTTTTTCTCAGGAAATGAATGTAAAGCGACATGACTTTCCCCTAAGATAACAAAGGCCGTCATACCCTGCGGATAAAACTCATGCTTCCCTGTTTGATATAAGGTAGCTCCTGATTTTTGAGCAGCGAAAATTAATGCGTTAAACAACTTAGTATTACACGCATTACTCGTAAATTCCCTTTCAAACGTCGTAATCAATTTAGTCATACCAACGCTTCCAGCCCGCTTCATAATAATATGTTAACGAATGGTTTTGCAGGCTATTAATGTTTGTCTTTAATTCTGCAATATCAGGTGAAAAAAGTAACATGCGCTGTAATGTATCTTGATTTAAAAATTTGACTGATATTTCAGGCATTTTGTTCTGCCATTTTATTTTTTTAGTTGAAGCTATAACAAAGCCCCATTCGCCAAAAGTGGGTACATAGGCATGGTAGGGTAAAGTATACAATGTCGAATTTTGCCTGATAGGACTGCTCACTGAATCTAAGGTCTGCTTAATACACCAAAAAGCCTCGCGCGCATAAAAAGGCGAAGTTGCCTGTGTAACCATGATACCTTCTGCACCTAATTTCTGCGCAATAAGTTGATAAAAATTACGCGAGTAGAGTTTGCTTACCTGTAAATCGTTCGGATCGGGTAAATCAATAATAATCACATCATAAAATTCTTTCGATTGCTCTAAAAATTTCCAGGCATCAGTATTAATGATCGTCACTTTAGTATTTATTAATGCATCATTATTCAAATTCCGCAGCAATATATTACGGCTAAATAACTGAGTCACCACTGGATCTATATCAATCAGCGTAATGGTTTCTACTCGCGGATATTTTAGTATTTCACGTACTGCTAAACCATCCCCCCCGCCCAGTAGTAAGATTTTTTGTTTGCGTTGCGCACTCATCATCACCGGATGAACCAGAGATTCATGATAACGGTATTCATCCAGGCTATTGAATTGTAAATTGCCATTAATAAAGAGGCTAATAACATCATTATGTCGGGTAATAACAATTTTTTGATAAGGTGTATGTTGAGAGTGTATTATTTTCCCAAAATATAAGCGCTGGTCTATAAACTGACTGAGCCGCTCAGTATAGATAAAAGCGCAGCTCAATAATAAAACAGTCGCAACGGCGAGTGAATTTAATAGATATTTTTTGGGTATACTTTCTCTAAAAGTATAAAGCCCCACCAGCGCAACAAAGGCATTCAATAGTCCAAAGAAAAAACCTGTACGCATCAACCCTAATTGCGGCACCAAAACGAGAGGAAATAACAGCGATGCCACTAGCGCACCGATATAATCTGCCGTCAGTACATTGGAAACATTAATTTCCAGAACACTGTCATTTTTTAATATGCGCATGATAATCGGGATTTCCAGACCGATTAATGCGCCAATACTGATAGAAATTAAAAATAAAAATGCACTATAATTGCTTAAATAGGCAAACGCAAAAAACAGCACTAAGGTACTTAAACCGCCGATTAAAGCAATTGCAATTTGAATACTGATAAAAAAAGATTCTAACTGCTCAATAATAAAACGTGAAAGATAGGAACCTACACCCATCGCCGCCATAAACAAGCCTATGACAAGAGAAAACTGGTAAACCGAATCGCCTAAAAGATAACTGGAAATAGTCCCTGCAAGTAGTTCATATATTAGCCCACATATGGCAATAACCAGCGTAGACGTCAGTAGTATAAGATTAGCTGTATTTGTAGCAAGTTTCCCCATCTATGATTAATGAATTGCTGCTGCAATAATCATGGCTAAAGCAATCGTAACTGAACCAAGAATAATACCCAAAGCGATATTCTGGTCTTCCTCTATTTCTTTTTTAATGGAAAAAGGCGTGAGCCATTCCATTAAATAAAAGGCAATGATAAAAATGATAATACCAATAAAGCTGTAAGCAAATGTTGATACAATGGGAGCAAGAGACAATTCTGCGCTAAGAGCGTCCATAATGTATTCCTGGTTGAGTTATGTTTGCGGGACTATATTCACTTAAGGCGAAACATTATGACAGGAGTAACGTAGGCTGTCGAAGCCCCATACCCTATATTGTAGAGTTCGTTTAAATTCAATGCT
>CAZLLL010000117.1:0-8076 GCA_964560255.1 uncultured Methylomonas sp. | reverse complement strand
TTTCGATTCCAAAGTTCTGGATTTAACTTGACACGATCCCGTCTTAAGTTGGTAGTCTGATTATCTTCTGAATCCACTCAATAGTTACGCGCCCTGATTTCCCATTAACTCTTCGGGCGAAAAATCATCGACCTTAATTGCATTAAGACTGGCTTGTTCTGCTTTAATTAATAATTCAACATCTACTTTGCTAATAATTTTTGCCTCTAATGCCTGCTGCATGATTTCGCTTATTTTTCCTTGCGGTAAAAGCCCTTGTTTTTGAGCAGCATGTAACTTGACTTCTACTGGGGCGGCAAGAAATACAGCTATAAATGCGGCTTCGATCCTGCCAGTGGCATCATCGGGATTATTATTAATATAAATACCCGCAGTTAAACGGTCACGGGTGGTACCATAACTTAATAGCAACTGAGCAAGCTGCCCAACCAATCGGTCTTCAGGCGGTGCATAGGGTTTACCCAAGGGGAAAAGTATGCCGCGCAATATAATAGCAGGTATACTTGTTGGTAACAGGCAGAATACCGCAAGTAGTGATTGTTGAGCACGATGCAGACTGTACTGACATGCCCATTCTAACAGTGGAATATCCTGCTTTTGTGCGCCCTGATCTGCGAAATGTTTGAGTGTGCACGAACAGAGGTATAAGTCGCTAAGTACGTCAGCAAGGCGACCTGAAATTCTCTCCTTGCGTTTTAGCTTACCGCCTAAAGTAAGCAGAGCAAAATCAGCAGTTAATGCAAAACTGGTACTCAGCCGTGCGAGTTGCTGATAGTAACGATGGGTTATTTTATCACCAGGCGATGTGGCAAAGCTTGCATTTGTCAGCCCATACCAGCCCCCCCTGATTAGATTAACCAGAAATAAATCAATATGTTTCCATAATATCCTATCAAATTCAGATAAGGCTTTACTATCATCCGTTCCGCTTAAAGCATCCATTTCCTTCTGGATAAAGGGATGACAACGCATCGCTCCCTGACCAAAAATCATCATGGTACGAGTTAAAATATTGGCTCCTTCCACGGTTATCGCTACCGGGATAGTCTGATATAAACGACCAATATAATTTGCAGGTCCCAGGCAAATACCCGATCCACCCTGTATATCCATACCGTCATTGACAATACGCCGCATGCCTTCGGTTAACTGGTATTTAACAATAGCAGAAATAACCGAGGGTTTATGTCCATTATCCAGAGCAGCGCAAGTAACATGCCGCGCGGCATCCATTAAATAAGTAGTCCCTGCTATACGTGCCAGTACTTCTTCTACTCCTTCGAAAACACCAATGGGCAGGTTAAATTGATGACGAATACGTGCATAAGCTCCGGTGTTACGACAGATTAATTTTGCTGCTCCCACGCTGAGGGCGGGTAAAGAGATAGCACGGCCTGTTGCTAGGCATTGCATTAACATTTTCCAGCCCTGCCCAACTTGTTCACGTCCGCCAATGATCCAGTCTAGCGGAATAAAAACATCTTTACCCCAGTTGGGTCCATTCTGAAAAGCGGCATCTAATGGTATATGACGCTTGCCTATGGAAATCCCTGGAGTATCTGTAGGAATTAAAGCAACAGTAATGCCTAATTCTTCTTTTTCACCTAGCAAATGTTCAGGATCAAAGAGTTTAAATGCCAAACCTAATACGGTCGCTACAGGTCCAAGGGTAATGTAACGTTTTTCCCAATTTAAACGAATACCGAGCTGTTCGTGTCCGTCAAAGTCAGCGTAGCAGAGTACTCCGGTATCAGGCATTGCCCCAGCATCAGATCCTGCCTGAGACCCTGTGAGTGCAAAGGCGGGAATGTCAGTACCTGCTGCCAAACGTGGCAGATAATAGTCTTTTTGTTTTTTACTACCATAAGCTAATAATAGCTTTGCCGGTCCTAAAGAATTAGGCACCATAACAGTCACGGCCGCTGAACTGCAACGGCTGGAAATTTTCATCACTATCTGGGAGTGTGCAAATTCACCAAATTCCAGGCCACCATACTGTTTAGGAATAATAATGCCACAAAATTTATTTTTTCTAATATAGTGCCAGACAGTAGACGGCAAATCGCGGCGATTATGGGTAATATCCCAATCATCCAGCATGGTACACAAGGTTTCCACCGGGCCATCGATAAAATCCTGTTCCTCATCAGTTAACTTGGCCGCTGGTAAATCCATAAGTTTTTGCCAATCAGGCTTGCCAGTAAACAGCTCTGCATCCCACCAGTTATCTCCAGCTTCCAATGCCTCACGCTCGGTTTGCGATATTCTGGGCAAAGCGGCTCGCATTTTATTAAAAAGGGGACGGGTCAGTACTTTACGCCGTATCGGAGGCAAGCATAGACCGGAGATGCTAATAATGATAAAGTAAAAAACAAATTCTGCCATAGGAGGCTCCTGAATATTTAGGTTTGCAGTATTATATTTCTTTTAAGGAATGGGCAGGTATAAGTTATCTAACGTAACTGTTAAGGAATGGGAATTGAATAAGTTGTGCAATTATGACGCAGTATTTTTGTTTGCCTTCAAGGCGCGGTAACAGGCGCATAGCGAGCTACGTAACTGTTTCCGCAACGCAGAAGGCGAACAAAAAGACAAGTCAGAATGCACACGTTATTTGATTCCCATTCCTAAGTCCCCACTTTAAAATGGACTTGATGAGGAGCCTTTTTCTAATAAAACCTCCCTGAATGGTTACTATCCAACTTATTTCGTGCTCATTCCTAACTGTTTACGGTATTTTTTATTTTCACCCCATATCCTAACATTTTGGATTCAAAAACAGGCACCTTTCATTGCTCAGTGTATACTTTTTGATGTGAGACGATTATTTTGTAGGGTGTATTTTATGCACCCTTGGAGCCACCCAGGATTTACGCCAGCTAGGATGCATAAAATGCACCCTACACCTGATTGAGCCTTAAACAGTGTAAACTACTTTTGGGATAAAATGAAAGGTGTCTCATTTTTCTATTCACTTTATCATGTTCAAAAGGAGTGCAAAACAAGTTTTTGTACTTTTAAAAGCAGGCAAAAACTTGTTTTTGCACTCCGAATTAGCAATACTTTCACAGTAACTGCTCAGTTGTTCAAGTTATTCCGTGTCCATTTCTAAGTTAATTTCTAAGTGGCTTTCCCGTTTTCAACATATGCTCTAGCCTCTTTAGCGTTCCTGTCTGTTGTACCAGAAATAAAAAACCTGCCAACTCAAGATCCAGTATATCCTGTTCATTCAAAGCTTGTGTCATATCCGTATCACCGCCACTTAACACCTGTGCTAATTGCTGAGATATCAGCACATCATAATCTGTTGCTTTCCCCGCCTGATGTAAGGTATTGACTGCAATTGCCAAGGCTGACCAGCCACTTTTTCCAGGCAAGTAATAAACAGGCTCTTCAGGGGGCTGATAATCTTTTACCAGCGACAAAACACGCTTTTTAGCATCCGCTAATAAGCGTGATTTATTCATACTAATGCCATCACTTTTTGTCATAAATAATAACGCTTTAGCCTCTTGCGCTGAAGTAGATGTTTTCGCCAATCCTATCGTTTCAAATGTCTGCGCAATAGGGGGTATAGGCCCACCGGGGCATTTTGGGTGCGCCAGCCAGCGGCGTAATAATTCCTTACAGCCCCCCCAGGCAGGAATCAGCCCCACACTCACTTCCACTAAGCCGGTATATAGTTCAGCATGTGCCTGAATAGCATCACAGTGTAGCAAAATCTCGCAACCGCCGCCTAAAGCCAGGCCGGAAGGCGCAGCGACAACGGGAAAAGGCGCATATTTTAAAGCCCGAAAGGTATTCTGCCCTAGCTGAATAATCGACTTCACTTTTTCCCAGTCCTGACTCAAAAAAGCAGGCGTTAGCATGGTTAAATCCGCCCCTGCCGAGAAATGCTCTCCTTCATTGTGTATCACCAGGCCTTTATATTGCTCTGCAATCAGCGCAATACTTTGCTGAATTAAAGCCATACTCTCAGTATTCTGAGTATTCATCTTACTATGAAATTCTAGACAGACAATACCCTCTCCTATATCCCAGAGACTGGCAGATGCATTTTCTAAGAGTGCTGGTTGCTGTAATTTAATATCACTCAGTAACAAGACACCCTTTTCACGCTGTATTGGAAAATAGTGACCCGTTTTATCACGATACTGCGGTATGCCTGCTTGGCTACAATATAAACGGTTAGTCTGCCTGATAAGTTCAGGAACCTCAGTTTTCTGTTGCTGCAACTGGTCTTTAAACCATTCAACACCTAGCCGATCCAGTAATTCAAAAGGGCCATAACACCAGTTATAACCCAGTCGCATAGCGGTATCTAGCGCATCAATATTATCTGCGATTTCAGGTATTAGTTCAGCGGCATAAATGAACGTAGTCGACCATACATGCCAAGCGTAATGACTCAGTGCATTATCTGCTTCCAGAAATTTTCGTAAATCGGCAGGTTTATGCGTTACGCCTGAAATTTTAAATCGCTCACTCAAACGGTAATCACCCTGCTGTAAATCAATGGCCTGTTTGACTTTTGTTTTGCTATCTGGCTGGAGACGATAAAACCCACCTTTTCCCTTACGCCCTGTGTAGCCATCTGCAATCATTGTTTGTATCAATTCTGGTACATCAATGATTGCCAACAGCGGATCATCTGGCGTTAATGTCTGTTTAAAGCTGCTAAGAATATGTGGCATCAAATCAAGACCCACTAAATCTAATAAACCAAACACGCCTGTTTTTGGAATACCAAATAAGCCAAATACGGCATCACATTGTTCAACGCTCAATTTGAGTGCTATTGCTTCTAGCACGGCGGTTTGCATCCAGAAGGTACCGATGCGGTTGGCAATAAATCCAGGTGTGTCTTTACACTGTACGCCCCCCTTACCTAATTGAATATCGGCAAATTTGCGGACAGCGCTAAAAAGTTGCTGATCCAGTTCAGCTGATGCCACTAACTCCAGTAACCGCATATAACGCGGTGGGTTAAAAAAGTGGGTAATCATAAAGCGCCGCTTAAAGCTTTCCGCTTGCTTAGCCGTCAATATGCTCAGCGGTAGAGTTGATGTATTGGACGAAATCAGGGTATTTTCCCCACAGATACGCTCAAGCTTTTGGTACAGTTCCTGTTTGACAGCAGGGTTTTCAATGATAGCTTCAATTACCCAGTCAACCTCTGTCAATTTCTCTAAATCATCTTCAATATTAGCTACTGTAATCAATTTGGCATTACTGCGATGCATAAAAGCAGAGGGCTTGGTTTTTAGCATTTTTGCAATGGCCGTTTCTGCTATCACATTACGTTTAATGCTACCTTCAGGCACTATATCTAACAAATAGACAGGCACACCCGCATTAGCAATCTGGGCAGCAATGCCGCTGCCCATCACGCCCGCGCCAATGACAGCGACTTTTTCTATGTTCATGACACCGCCTCCAGAATAGTGGCAATGCCCTGCCCTCCTCCAATGCATTGCGTTGCCAAAGCAAATTGTTTATCTTCACGCTGTAAAAGACAGGCTGCTTTGCCAGTGATTCTGGCACCTGTTGCGCCTAAGGGATGCCCAAGGGCAAGAGCACCGCCATCAATATTAAGTTTTTCTGCAGCTATAGGCAATTCTTGTAGGACGGCCAGACTTTGTGCTGCAAAGGCTTCATTCAGTTCGACTATATCCATATCAGTCAATGATAAATTGGCACGTTGCAGTGCTTTTTGGGTTGCCACAACAGGCCCTATCCCCATAATTTCTGGTAAACAGGCCGAAACAGCAATAGATTTAATTCGTGCTAATTTTGCCAGCCCATGCGCATCAGCATATTCCTCACTGCAAACCAGGACTGCTGCTGCACCATCGGTCAACGGTGATGATGTCGCAGCGGTGACACTGCCATGTTCTAAGAAAGCCGGTTTCAGGTCTGCCATTCCTTCTGCTGTCGAATCGGGACGTAAACAGGTATCCTGTTCTATACGCTCATTGTTGTTATCAATTATGGGGATAATTTCATCCGCAAATACCCCCTGTTCCTGAGCTGTATAAGCCTTGTGTTGACTAAGTAATGCAAAGGTTTCCTGCTCGACACGCGAAATATGATATTTTTTTGCCAGGTTTTCGGCTGTCTCGCCCATATTAATATAAGCTTGCGGATAACGCTGATACAAGGCTGCATTAGGCAAGTAGTTAAAACCGCCCATCGGCACTCGACTCATTGATTCTACCCCAGCACAAATAAAAGCCACGCCGGCATTCATTTGAATGGCACCGGCGGCGAAATGTATGGCTTGCATAGAGGAACCACAGAAGCGGTTAAGCGTTACTCCGGCGATACTGATGGGTAACTCGGCCAAATAAACGACCAGTCGTGCCATATTTAAGCCTTGTTCTGCTTCGGGAAAAGCACAGCCGAGAATTAAATCTTCAATATCATTAACATCAATCCCGGTTTTAGCAAGTAGAGCTTTTACCACCTGTGCTGTCATCTCGTCTGCCCTGACAGTCATAAGGGCACCTTTGTTCGCTGGCGTAAACGGCGACCTTGCATACGCTGCGATAACGACATTTTTCATGATCTTATCTCCTATTTGAGTTAAACTCTGAGTAATGCAGAATTCACTCGGTCTCTAACGTTTGGAATTCAAAGCGGATTAATCGTATCTAATTAATAGCAAAATGAAACTTTTGAATATCATTAAAAAATACAAGATCAGATGTAGGGTGCATTTTATGCACCCTAGCTGGCATGGAGTCCTTGATGGCTCCAGTGGTGCATAAAATGAACCCTACACAATAATCTACATCATAAAGTGTAAGCAGGAAAATAAAGGGAGTACCCATTCCTTAGCATTTTAATAAATATCCCCACACAACTACGACTATTGTTGTAAATTCAAAAATTCATCAATATAACGCCAGATATGGTCAATATTTTCCATTAATATACCGTGTTGCTCAGCCTTGATAATATGTAATGTTTTTTCTTGTGTGCCGAGTTTTTCAAAAACAATATCAGCACTGTGGATTGATACCACGGGATCCTGATCAGCATAAACTAATAAGGTTCTGGTTTTAATGTCGGGCAATAGCACTTCTATTTCCTGAATAAGCAGACGTAACTCATATAATGCCCGAACAGGTGTGTTACGATAATTAATATCTGGGTGCTCTGGGTCATTCTCAATAAAAGGCTTGACCCCTTCAAATGACGATACCCATTGCACAAAGATATTGGTATTATGCAGCAAAGGTACCAGCATAAAAGATGCATTCACAAATTTTATTGGCACCGAAACAGCCGTTACAGCAATAATGTCACCTGGATTCTCTGCTGCCAGCTTAAGAGCCAATGCGCCCCCAGTCGAAAATCCGATGACAAACAACTTAGGGCAATGGATTTTAAGAATATTAAAGCCTTGCTGTACGCTTTTAAACCATTGTTGATAACTAAGCGCTCGAAGCGCATGGGGTGAAGTCCCATGCCCTTGAATTCTGATGCCCAGCACAGTATATCCCTGCTGCGCCAGATAATGTCCGTAGTCACGTAATTCGGCAGGGCTGGCTAATAGGCCATGTATCAATAATACCCCCAAACCATTGGCATTTTTAGCCTGTATAAAAAAGGATGATGGATCAGCTGTTGCTGTTTCTGCTGGAAGCATTTGTATATCCGGTTCAACACTGTAAGCTTGTTGCTCAAAAACCAGACTGAGGCGTTCGTCCTCCAGCTGCCAGGAAGCTATTTGATCAGCACTTATTTTTTGATAGTGTCGGTCTGCTGCCAGCAAATGTTGACGAATGCTCGCTAAAGGCTGCACTTCATTACTATACACAGCAATGGGATTTTCCAGACGTATCTGGTCAAAATCCTGATCTGCACACAATTTGGGTAAAAAATAATAGCATTTATCTTGCTCACTAATCAGTTCAGCTTGTTTGGCATTGATGATAAATTGCTTAAAGCGCGAACTTTCTCCAGCAATCAAGTCACCATATTCATAGGGGTTGATCAAGCTACGATGCAAGTGTATATTCGTCTTTTTCTGCAAGGTTTTAATTGCAATGTACAACACGGTATAAAATT
>CAZLLL010000116.1:0-8090 GCA_964560255.1 uncultured Methylomonas sp. | reverse complement strand
GGTATTTTTCATGAAGAGCATATGGCGAAGGATGTTTTGGTTTCTCAACCGCGTTTTGTCGCTAATGGCTTCACATACAGCTTTGGTAGTACTTATAATTTTGAAGCCACTGCAAACCAGCCATTTATTGCAAAACTCAATTTAGAAGTGGGTCATGTTGTATCCTAGTATCCTGGTTGATTAATAACCAGTCAAATGATTATTCTTATGAACTGACGGGTGAAAGCGAATGCCTCACATTGAGCGGGTACTAAAATCAGGCTGTTTTTCGTGAAAAAAGGTGTTTATTTTTTCTTTTCGATGTTAACAGACATTAGCGAATTTTAGCCTCAATAAATACTCTTTTCTTAGAAGTCAACCCGCTCAATGTCGGAATGCGGCAATGCCTGAACTATAAAAAGGTATATTTTCTGGTATCCTCCATATTCGGCTAAAAGATGCTTCGGTAATAGCATTTTTCATAGCTTTGCACTTTGCTTTGCAAATTGCAAATCAAACACCTGTAACAGCAAGAAAAATATTTAATCGATTGTTTATAAAAGTTATTTTATATTGGCATGGTTATCGCATATAAGTTAATGAACCTTTTAGATAATTAAAGCAAAACTCAGGAAATAACGATGACAGATAACTCGGCTAACAATACACCCGTTGTACAAAAATCAAATTCTCCCCTTTTAAGTTTGAAGGAATATAGACATAAAATTAATGCAGCCTTTACAAGTTCTTCAACACTGGAAAATGAGTTTTATATTGATTTATCAGGTTTCAACACCCTAATTTTACAAGAATTATCAGCTTTATTATTTTGCAAGCAGTATACCAAGCAGCGCAATGGAAAATTAATTCTGACTAATGTTTCGGCTGTGTTAAATGATTTTTTTGAACTGACCCGGACTGATAGATATTTTATATATTAACCCAGTGTATTCTAACTAAGTTTCTTGGCAAACATCTATTATAAGGACCGTGCACGAAATAACTTGAGCAACTGACTTGTCTTTTTGTCCGTCTTCGATGTTGCACAAACAGTTACGTAGCTCGCTATGCGCCGTGTGTGTGCCTTGAATACGAACAAAAATCCTGCGTCAGTTGCTCAACTTATTTCGTGCCCATTCCTAAGCCATTGTAAACAACTCCATATTTTGATAAAAATATTTTATATACTTCGCACGCATCACAGAATGGATGCGAAATTTATAGCGAGCTGATTTGAACGAGAGCAAGGCACTAAAGTCGGCCGCTAGAAATCACGCAATGTAACCATGCGAAGCAAAGTTACTCAGAGACTAAAAAACATACGAACCCGCACTGGCTTGACAGGAGAACTTATGAATACATCACGATACACACTGCATAAAATACTCATCATAATTGCCCAGCTAATGTTACTAAATGCTTGCAGTTATTTTCCAATAGAAGATAATCAACATATAGAACCGTATCAAAATGTACAGCTAACGCCAGCACTACCAGAGGAACAATGGCTTGATGTTGATCCCTCGACTCTACCGCTTTCGGTCGGTGACAGGGTAAAAATATTAGTGGAAGATGGTACTGCCTTTAGTGGTGTCTTTGAGGTGAATGTAGATGGCCGTTTACATATTCCCTACCTTGATGCAATTAGGGTAGCTGGCATTAGCGCACCACAGGCACAACAAAAATTGATTGATATTTTAGTTAAACAAAAGATGTACCAACCAGGATTTAACCGTGTCAGCGTTAAAATATTACAGTGGGCAAAAATACAGATTTTTGTTCAAGGCGCAGTATTCAATCCGGGGCGTGTTTTACTAAATGATAAATCAGTCGCTCAACAGACGTATAAAGACACTCAAGAAAGCGGTGATAACCCAGTTAAGCGTTATTTAACTGCTGGCTTAAAAGGTGCAGGCGGCGTAAGGCCTGATGCAGATTTAGCACATGTCAGTATTATTCGCCAGGAACGCGTGATAACATTAAATCTAAGTGGGATCTTTAATGGCTTTCCAGTGCAAGATGTCCCCTTAATTGCAGGGGATCGCCTGATTATTCCATCATTAGGTAAACTGCAGACTGCCCTGATGCGTCCATCGCAAATTACCCCTATTGGGTTTCAGGTATTTATGTCGAATTTAAGCCAGCCCAGTGTCGGTAATGCACAGGCTTCGATTTCTAAATCTTCGCGCTCTGTCCCCTATGGCACTCGGTTACTCGAAGGAGCAATGGCAGCAAATTGCATGGGAGGCTCTTGGATTAATAGCTCCCGAAAAATTGTACATAGCAGTAATGATCGCCGAACAAATAAGCCATTTGTACAGGTCTTTAATCTGGAAGAAGTCGTCAGCAATGCCGACCAGATAAATAAAAACCCTTATTTAATGCCCAATGATGGCCTGGCTTGCTTTGATTCCGATGCAACCAATGTACGTGAAGTTGCAAAATTTTTAAAAGATATACTGGATCCTGTTGCTATTGCAAAACTTATCTTTCTATTTTAACGATACTTCGTGCAAATTTATAAAAGTGGGACGTTATTTGGCTATCAATAATTAAGACGGTATACACTATAACGCGTAGGGTGGGCAATCTTTTCTGCCCACCCTACGCGTTATAGTGTATACCGTCTTAAATTGGTAGCCGAATTTTTTAACTGTTCAGCTACTTTTTATGCTACAAATACCCCCTACAGCCTAGAAAACAATAGCCTGAGTAGTTACTTGTTTTTTAAAATTATTTTACTGAAAGTCTATATAAGTCATTACTTTGCACACAATTCTGGCCGATATAAACTAAAATTAGTTGCAGGCAACGCGTAGCCTTATTTTAAGGTGCTATACTAGAAGTACATTATTGCACTGTAAAACAACGATCCCTTTTTTATGAGTGGTAACACCTCCCCCCCCCTACAATTACCACTTTGGCAACGAATATTGTTATGGACTCCTGGAGATCAGGGGCGAGGTTTACGCTATAGTTCAATTTTTGTCCTGACTATGTTGCTGATCTGGGGGCCTGCAATCGCTTATTTGAAACTTGCCAAACCAGTCTATACCAGCAAATGGACTTTAATTCTTCCTGGCACGGGCATTAATACTGCAGTCAATCTGGAAAATATAGGCCAGGCGACCACTTCGTCACTTTCTGCCTATAGTGGCCATTCGCTCAGCCCTAAAATTAACTATAAAACCATCATCGAAAGTCAGCGCGTACTGGAAAAGGCTGCTGAAAACATGGATATGCCTATCGGTGCCTTTGGTAAACCGCGTATCAAATTAGTTGACCAGACCTCCATGATTTTCTTTGAAGTGAATGGCGATAGCCCAGAACATGCACAAAAAAAATCAAATGCCTTGTATAAGGCATTTGAAAGCACATTAACGCTGCTGCGTGATGATGAAATAAATCGCCGCGAAAAAAGTGTTCAGGTGAGACTTGGTGGCTTGCAGAAGAAATTAAAAAATACTCGCGATGTCTTGCTAGCGTATCAGGTTAAATCAGGGGTTGTGTCAGCAGAGCAATTTACCCAGCTTACCGTTTCAGTTGAACAAATAAAGCTGAAACTGGTTGAGTTAAAGATTAAGCAATCCCGCTTAACCGGGGAGCGTGACCGCTTAACCCAGACACTTGACTTGAATGCTAAACAGGCCGCAAATGCTTTAAAGTTAAATGCTGATTCTATCCTGCAAGAAAATATGCAGCATTATGCAGAGGCGGATAGCTTATTATCACGGCATACTCAAAAAATGGGCAAAAATCACCCCGAAGTAGTTAAAGCACGCAATACCTGGCAAGCAGCTAAAAATAAACTTAGCCAACGAATACGTCAATTGATTGGCAAACAAAGTAGCCAGTCTTTCTCTCGTTTGATATTATCATCTAATGAAACGCGAGGAACACTGTTTGAACATCTAATTCTCCTGGATGCTGAAAGCCAAGGTATTGGCGATAAAATATCTGAACTCACTCGTCAATTGGCTAGTATGGAGCAGCGTTTAAACATAGAGGCCGAATTCGCTGCAATGCTGGATGACCTTAACCGTAACCATCAAATTGCTGAAGCCGTTTTTTCTTCAGCACTGGCAAGGATAGATACAGGGAAATCAGATATTTATGCCTCTTATCCTTTAATTCAGATGTTAACTGAACCGAGTGTGCCGCAGAAACCCACGACACCTAATCCCTTGTATGTATACTTAGGTGCAGGTATCGCCACTTTTCTTAATCTGTTTGCAATACTTATTCTATGGATACGCAAACCCTGGCTCCACAAAACTTTGCTGAACGAGTAATCTGGTATTCAATTACCCGTACTTATTTATTTTATTTATTCGGAGCCTTGTATATTCTTGCTCCGGTGATTGGCTGGGTTTTAGTTGCCCATTTAGGTGTCAAATTGTGGCAGCAAACCCCTTTGACCCCAGCACATGAACGAATTGTCATTCCAGTCGGTGTCTGGGTATGGGTTATCGCCATGCTGATGATGGAAATTGCCCTGTTTGTAGGGCATGCAAATTACGACTTAGGTATCGCCAAGACCATAAAATCAACCATTGGATGGGCCAAAGGCTGGGCATTAATCGCTGTTTTTCCATTAATCGGTTGCCTACCAATACGTCCGGAATTAATTTATAAGGCTAGTGCTATTGTCTGTATGCATACCCTAATACTGATGCCATTTCTTGTGATGGCTTATCTAGCGGGTTTACCGCCTGATTTATATGTGTCACCTTTAAAAGCTGTCGGCGGGCCAGGGCCAGAATATTTTACCGTCACCTTATACGGTATAAACCCCGATGGCACACCGCGCTGGCGACTTTTTACACCATGGGGGCCAGCACTCGGATTTGTGGCTAATTTTTATTTTATTTTTGCATTGCAGTTAAAAGGCACTCGCTGGTTTTATTTTGGTGTTATTGGTAGTGTCTTGATGTGCCTGGTATCCAAGTCGCGTCTAGCTTTAGTCTGTATTGCTATTGTCGGATTGACTACTTGGGCTCTGAGTCGATTAACCAAAATACCTATCCTTGCCCTATTCGGTACGACTTCGGTGCTTACGGGCATTAATGCACCTACAATATTGCAAAAACTGGATGACTTTAATCAGAAATTTAAAGCAGCACGCGCTGATTCTAGCCGAGTAAGGAGTGCACTAGGGCGTATTGCCAAAGATCGCTGGGAAAATGAGGCTCCCATATGGGGGCATGGGATCGTCGAGAAAGGGCCGCACCTTGTTGAATTTATGATGATTGGTTCGCATCATACCTGGTATGGCCTGTTATTTGTTAAAGGAATCGTGGGCTTTATTTCTCTGGCAACGGCGATGGCTTACAGTTTTATTGAACTACTTATTAAAGCGCAGCATACGCCTGTTTGTCAGGTCGGTGTGAGTATTATCCTGATACTTTTTCTTTACACATTTGGTGAGAATCTGGAAATTTTGTCTTATTTATATTGGCCAGCGTTAGTCATTTTAGGTATTGCATTGAAGCAGCCATTGTTTAAAAAATCAAGGTAGAGTTACCTGACCAAACGTAACCGTTCACCTCCCCGCTGAAATCCTAACCCACTAATTTAAATTAAAATTATTGTTCAGTATTTTTGTGAAATTGCTGCTCATCATTTTTAAATTAAACTTTCAATGACTTACGGCGTTTATTTGCAGGCTTACATATTAGCCAATCACATATAAATCAATATGTTAAGGAGCAGGTGAACGGTTGCCATTTAATTTTACTGTAAGGTTACCTGCATTAGTACGACTTAAGACCAAACAAACAGGAACATAAAATGACACAATCACGCATTATCTTATTAATTTCTATCGCGATGTTAATAGGTAGTTTTTTTTATTTTGATCTAGGGCAGTACTTAACACTGGAGGCATTAAAAACTCAACAGGCAGCTATCGAAAACTATCGTGCAGCGAATCCTGTGTTTTCTGTTATCTGGTATATATCTATCTATATTATTGTCACTGCTTTATCACTTCCGGGCGCGACCATTTTAACATTGGCTGGTGCTGCTATTTTTGGCTTGTTATGGGGAACGATTATTGTTTCTTTCGCATCGACTATAGGCGCAACACTGGCATTTTTAGGTGCACGGTTTTTATTTCGTGATAGCGTGGCTGCGAAATTCGGTAAGCGTCTTAAAGCAATCAATGACGGCATTGCTCAAGATGGTGCATTTTATTTGTTGAGCTTACGCCTAGTACCCTTGTTTCCTTTTTTTATGATCAATATGCTGATGGGCTTAAGCAATATGAAAACCTGGACTTTCTATTGGGTAAGCCAGATTGGAATGTTAGCAGGTACGATAGTGTATGTGAATGCAGGAACACAATTAGCTGGAATTAATGCACTGTCTGATATTTTATCCCCAGCATTAATCGCTTCATTTGTACTATTAGGTGTGTTTCCTATGTTTGCTAAAAAAATCGTAGATACTGTCAGAGCAAATAAAGTCTATGCAAAATGGCAAAAACCTAAAAAATTCGATAATAATATTATTGTTATAGGCGGAGGATCTGCAGGACTAGTGACTTCTTATATTGCAGCCGCTGTTAATGCCAAGGTAACGTTAATTGAAAAGCATAAAATGGGAGGAGACTGCCTTAATACTGGGTGTGTACCGTCTAAAGCATTAATCAAGTCCAGTAGATTATTGTCCGTTTTGCAGCGATCAAAAGAATTTGGTATTCAAGAAGTCAAGGTGGATTTTGAATTTGCGGATATTATGCAGCGCGTGCAAGAGGTCATTAGTACTATTGCACCACATGATTCTGTTGAACGTTATACCGGCTTGGGCGTTGATGTGATCGAAGGAGAAGCGAATATACTGTCCCCTTGGGAGGTAGAAGTTAAAACGGAATATGGCATACAAAAAATGACCACACGATCCATTGTTATTGCGACAGGTGCACGCCCTTTAGTGCCACCGATTCCTGGATTAAATAAAATTGACTATTTAACGTCGGACACTATCTGGGGCTTACGGATTAAACCTAAGCGTATGCTAGTACTAGGTGGTGGCCCTATTGGATGTGAATTAGCGCAGGCTTTCCATCGCCTCGGCATTCAGGTGACGCTCGTTGAAATGGCTCCGCGTTTATTAATGCGTGAAGATATTGAAGTGTCAGAAGCTGTCGCTGAAAAATTTAAACATGAGGGTATCTCAATCAGACTTGGACATACCGCAAAAGAGTTTACCCATGAAAAGAATGAAAATATTTTACTTGCAGAGCATAGTGGTAAGCAAATACGTATATCTTTTGATCAGGTTTTATTAGCAATGGGGCGTGTGGCTAATACAACGGATTATGGCTTAGAGGAATTAGGGGTGGAATTATCACCGCGACGTACTGTGCAAATTAATGATTTTCAGCAAAGCAATTTTCCTAATATATATGCCTGCGGAGATGTTGCAGGGCCTTATCAATTTACCCATATTGCAGCACATCAGGCATGGTATGCTACGGTGAACGCTTTATTTGGTACGTTTAAAAAATTTCGCACTGATTATTCTGTTATTCCCTGGGCAACTTTTACTGACCCTGAAGTGGCGCGTGTCGGTTTAAATGAACTGGAAGCAACAGAGCAAGGTATTAAATATGAAGTGAGCCAGTATGGTATTGATGATTTAGATCGAGCGATTGCTGATGGCGAAGCCTATGGTTTTGTCAAAATATTAACCGTTTCAGGTAAAGATAAAATATTAGGTGTCACTATAGTCGGAGAACACGCTGGCGATTTAATCGCTGAGTTTGTTTTAGCGATGAAACATAATTTGGGTTTAAATAAAGTGCTGAGTACTATTCATATTTATCCTACGATGGCCGAAGCCAATAAATATGCAGCAGGGGTCTGGAAAAAGAACCATAAACCAGAGAAACTATTAACATGGGTCGCAAAATTTCATAAGTGGAAACGAGGATAAATTAAAATAACGCTGACCATCATATTAATGAAAAATACTGAAGGAGGACAGCCAAAATATGAAGAATTTCCGTTTGTCTTGCTTGTTTTGAGTTGTCAGTAAGGAACGTGCACGACACACTTGAGCAACTGACTTGTCTTTTTGTCCGTCTTCTGCGTTGTAGCAACAGTTAC
>CAZLLL010000115.1:0-8111 GCA_964560255.1 uncultured Methylomonas sp. | reverse complement strand
CGTAGCTAGCTATGCGCCTGTTACCGCGCCTTGAAGGCAAACAAAAATACTGCGAATTGCACAACTTATTTAATTCCCATTCCTATGCAGTGATTGTCGTAACAAAAAGGGCGGGCAAATGCATTGCGCAACGATGTCCCAATTTTATGTATGTCTACCTACTTGACGACACGTAAGTGTGGGCGTGGAGGGCTATCTTCTGGTGGGGGTGGAGAAGACGATTGCTCTTCATCATCAAAAACCATGCCTTTGCCATTTTCCTTTGCATATATCGCCATAACAGCAACAACAGGTGCCTGGATAAAGGTAGGCTGTCCATTAAAAAGAGCATTGAATTCAATTGTTTTGTCACCCAGTAACAGATTTTGAATTGCTTCAGGACGAATATTGAGCACAATTCTATCGTCTTTAATGTAACCCTCTGGGAGTGCTGCATCAGGGTGCTTCGCATCAACCAGTAAATGAGGTGTTAGTTGATTATCAATAATCCAGTCATAGATAGCTCGAATTAGATAAGGTTTTAAAGAGGTCATTTTTTATTCGACGGCTTAACCATTTCTTGTTCTTCCTCGCTTAAGCTAGCAATAAAACCTTCACGCTTAAATGTGCGTTGAGCGTAGGCGTTTATCACACTGGCGCTTTCAGGTAATTCAATGCCAATGCTTTGCAAACGCCATAGCAAGGGGGCTAAAGTGCAATCAATTAAGGAAAATTCCTCACTCATAAAAAACTCATTTGCGGCAAATAATGGTACCGATGAAATAAGACTTTCTTTAAGCATTTTTTTAGCGCGTGCTGATTTTTTTTCTCCTGAGTTTAGTACCTCACCTAGCAGGTGATACCAGTCTTGATCAATGCGCTTGATAACCATGCGTGCGTAGGCGCGAGAAACGGGGTCCATCTGGTGTAGTGGTGGATGAGGAAAGCGCTCGTCCAGGTATTCCATTATAATGCGTGAATCATATAAAACCAGATCACGCTCAACCAGGGTAGGTGAAGTCCCGTTAGGGTTTAATTCTAGCAGGCTTTCAGGTGGATCGTTAGGATCAAAGTATTCAATTTCAGCCGTGACACCTTTTTCGTGCATGGCAAGTCTTGCGCAATGGCTTAAGGCGCAAGTAGGTGAAGAAAATAAGGTCATGATCGAACGGCGAGTGTTAACAGTTACCACGAATCGCAACTCCCAATAATTAAAGGATTAGACAAATATCTATATTATATCTCACATTGAGCGGGTATGGTTTTATATTTTTCGATTAACTTTTAATTTTAAAACAAATGGTTATACTAAGTTTATTAGGTTTCAATGACTTATATGGAATCATTTAGAATCAATGTATTACATGCAATTAAAAATGCCTGATTTCTAATATTATATTTTTATTATTTATACGGTTTTCCATAACACTCTAATAATTAATGTATTTTTAATATAAAAAACAGACAATAGACCTGTTCAATGTAAGTTATATCATAGCTTAAATTGATTATGTTTATCTTGACGATAGGCAGCTATTCAGAGCATTTTGCATTTTTTCGCATTTAGTCTCGCTCAGTTTCCTCAAGGCATACTTTCCTCTCTCCTTGAATCAGTGGTACTGGAGTGGCCGTGCTTTGTTAGATTTTCTATCTTATTTTTTTCTTATCTATGTGTGTACCTGGTTACGCTCATATCACAGAGTGAGCAATCTCTTGGGTCTCATGTCACATAACGGAATTGAATCCTTTGGGTTTTCATCCTGTCTAATTTCGCTTCATCTAGTTCAGTCCACTTCATTACTGCAATCAGGTTTATCCACAGACTTTTAAGTGTCTGATGATTTTTGCCATTCAAATAAGCCTCTTGAAAATGGACGCTTATCACCATAAGCTGGTTAATCAAGTAGGCTATGCTGTGATTTTTTTTGCGACGAAAACTTGTTACAACTGACGTTAGAAACTTATTTTAATCACTTGTAGCAAGTTGATTATTAATGAATTATACCTTCACGCCAAAATGAAAAGAACTTCTTTGTTCATTCATGATCACATTGTACAAAAAAGTGTGTATCAACTAAAGTCTTGCACTAAAGTGCATAGTTTTTACTAGCGTTCCGAGGCAATAAAACATAACAATTACCCCTAGACAGCAGGCAAAAAAAAGCCCCAGATAAACCGAGGCTTTTTCAAACTTTATTTAAACGTTAAGATTAAACTTTGTTTGCTGCAAATGGATGCTCGGAAGTCGCTTTTTGAGCAACAACTTCAGCTGCAGTTGGAGTACCTGCGACAGCATTTTTGATAGATGCTTTAACGGCATCATAGTTGTTTTTCTCAATTGCTACATCATCTTCTGCTAGCCAGTGAATGAAAACACCGACAGAGATAAATAAATCATCTGCTTCATCAGCCGGGATTGTTCCATCTTCAACACAATCAGCAACAGCCATTGCAACGCCGCGCTGTGCTGGTCCAAACATTTGTACTGCTTGCTTAGAACCTTTGATGGTTACTTTGTTAAACATAACAGTTGCAGGTTTAACCATTAGGTTAGGTGCAACAACAGCTAATAAGCTTGAGAAACCGTCTTTGTTGTTTGTTAAGCAGTTTGCGAAAGCAGACTCAGCAGCTGAACCACGAGGCCCAATCATTAAGTCAATGTGAGCAACTTCGTTTCCGTCACCGTTTAAAGATTCACCTACACGTAAGTTGTTAATTTTAGCCATGTTACTATTACCCTTAAAAAAAAGAAAAAACTTTATTTAGAATTGACATTAGTCAATAAATTCAAACATCTAAATGGAAAACAATGGTTATCTTTTAGACAAACCTATTTGCTTAGTAGCTGTTCTAGCTGTACGGCTAAAACGGTTGCTACTGTGAAGTCAGCCGTTGTTCCAGGGTTAATTCCAGCGGATTTGAATTCACTATCAACCTTGCCTAGATAGGCCAATAACTGTTGTGGTTTATCTGTTTTAGATAACTTATCGTTAACCAAAGCCATCTTATCCATCACCATTCTGGTGTAAAGATCGCCGTATTTTCGTTCGATATGACTATCAGGATATTCTGCCAGCATTGCCGCAAATACTGCAACTGCCGACCATTCCGCATCACCCCACCGATTGAAACAACTATTATACCTTAAAACCAAAAAATCGAAAACATCTTTATAATTTGTTGTGAACTGTAGTGCAATTCTATCTCTATCACTTGCAATTCTCATCGCCTGAGTAAGGGTAACACTGGGTTTTTCCGCAACATCTTGCTGTTCCGACTGACCAAGCCCGCCAGGTGCAGCTAATGCAATCGCACGAAAAACCCATTCAGCATCCGCTATGCTTGTATTGGCTAAAATGTCAGCCAATATTTTCCTTAATTCTTCTATGGAGTTTGCATGTTCAGCCGCTTGCAATAAAGGCGCACAGAGTAAAATAATGCCTAAATTGGTATTACATGCAACCGCCTCCTGCGTCGCTTTGACTGCATAATAAATACGCTCCCCAAGGCTATAATTGATATTTGTTATCGGTTCTGCACTTTGCTTCGCACTGATGCGAAAATCATCGACAGTCATATCGTGCCCAGCAGCATAAATACTGACATTTCCTGGCTTAAATGCACGCAACTCTATCTCACAAGCATATTCATAGGCTGCCATTAATTCAGACTGATTTAGCATACGACCTCAGCTTTTTCCATGGACTTACAATAATTCAACAAATCATTCACCAATATATTGGCGACACTGACAGTACAGACACTTTCCAGTCCCTTCCATGCAGGAATGCTATTGACCTCAATAACTTGATATTCACCTTCCTGAGTGCATATTATATCCACGCCTGCATAGTCCATTTGTAGTGCCTTAGTTGCTTTAATCGCAATATTAGCCATCTTGCCATCAATAGATACCGCCTCACATTTTGCGCCTCTGGCAACATTATTCAACCAGTGTATGCCACGCCGCCGCATACTTGCAATCACCGCTCCCTGGACAACAAATACCCGCCAATCGGAGTACCCCTCACCTGCACAGCTAACAAAGTGCTGTAAATAATACACGCCATGGCTATGGGTAAGCCAAAATAAATCTGTCATCTTTTCAATGCGCCGTATCCCTTCACCCTGTGAGCCAAAAATGGGTTTACTAATGAGCTGATGCCCTGCTCGTAGTTGTTTCTCGGCAATAGCCAGAGCTTGATGCCTATCCCTCAGAACCCAGGTTGGTGGCGTGGGCAGCCCATGTTGCTGCAATAAAAAGCTAGTCATTCCTTTATCGACACTACGCTCTATTGCATGTCCGTCATTATAAACAGGAATCCCCATTATTTTCAGAGCATGCAGTATATCCAGATACAATACTACTTCTTCTAAAGATCCTCCCGGTACACCCCGCACAAAAACTGCATCGGGTAATACCCCAGTAAATCCTGGTATATAGAGTGGCAAAAGCCCCTCTTGTAACTGTATACGACATTCTGTTAATGAAACATAGTCGGCACGATAACCTTGCGCTGCAAAAGCCTGACGCAATTGCTTACCATGCCACCCTGGGTCGTCAGTAAATATTGCTATTCGTCCCACAAATAGTTAAACCCTTAAAACACAAAAGGTTTCTTCATTTTTCAATTGACATTTCTTCAGGAGTACAATAGAGTTGTTCTTATGAATATTCATTAATAATCAGTATGTTATATTTTTTTAGTGTGCTTGGTTTTTTGAAAAAACGAATAAAACTGTATTTTACTTGGGATCTTAACAAATATATTATTGTAATCAATTGATTTTAAATAAGTCTTATTTATTTATTCACAAGAACAACTCTAATAGCTTTAACTATTGCAGACTTTATAAAAAGCTAAAGTTTTTTATGTCTGAGCTGTATTACACATTCAATTTATTATTAAAGTGTAAACTACTTTGCGGTGAATAATGAAAGATGCCAGATTAAGAAACCAAATATTATACCGCTAATCAATCCCCATCTCTTATAATATTAAGGAATGGGAATCAAATAACGTGTGCATTCTGACTTGTCTTTTTGTTCGCCTTCTGCGTTGCGGAAACAGTTACGTAGCTAGCTATGCGCCTGTTACCGTGCCTTGAAGGCAAACAAAAATACTGCGTCATAATTGCACAACTTATTCAACTCCCATTCCTAAGTGATTTCCAAATACCCTAATAACTCAGTATTCTAGTATACTATTGCAAAATCTATACGGCTCTTAATATTATGACAGCAACAGAAAACGTACATCCACATGAAATTAATAAATTTGGTTCACAAGCTGAACGTTGGTGGGATAGACATGGAGAATTTAAAACTCTGCATGATGTCAATCCGCTGCGCATTAATTTTATTCAGAGATATATCAGCTTACAAAACAAACGTATCGTAGATGTCGGCTGTGGTGGTGGTATTCTCACTGAAGGTCTGGCTAAAAAAGGGGCTGATATGCTCGGTATCGACTTAAGTGAAGAGTTGATTGATGTGGCTGATTTACATGGTCTGGAATCTGGTGTACATGCAAATTACAAAAAAATCAGTGCGGAAGCTTTGGCAGAAACCGAGCCTGCTAGCTTTGACCATATTGTTTGTATGGAAATGTTAGAGCATGTCCCTGAGCCAGGTTCGGTGATAGCCGCTTGCGCAACGATGGTTAAACCAGGGGGGTATGTGTTTTTTTCTACGCTTAATCGTAAGCCTAAAGCCTACTTATTAGCAATCGTTGCAGCTGAGCATATTTTGAAAATGTTACCAGCAGGTACACACGATTATAAAACCTTTATCAAACCATCTGAACTGAGTCAGTCCGCACGTAATGCAGGGCTTGAATTACAAGCTATGATTGGTATACAGTATAATCCACTGACTAAAAATTTCAGTTTAAATGATGCTATAGATATCAATTATATTGCGGCCTTTAAACGCCCCGAATAAAAATGATAAACAACGAGTTTGACTTTTCTTGTGTACTCTTTGATTTAGATGGCACACTCCTTAATACGGCACCTGACCTGAGCACCGCACTGAATAAAGCATTAGCACATTTTAACTTCCCAGAAGTATCCGCCAGTACTATCACACCTTATATTTCTTATGGTGCGGCAGTGATGATTGATAAAGCACTGAAGCAAGATATTGCTGCTGAATTAAAAGCAGATATTCTGCAGTTTTTGCTAGATTATTATGCGCACCATATCGCTGTTGACACAGAATTATACGCAGGCATGCCGCAATTACTAGAAACCCTTGAGATAAATGATATTCCCTGGGGAGTGGTAACCAATAAACGCAAACAACTGACCCACCCCTTGATGCAGGCTCTGGGTTTAGCGCAGCGTGCTGTATGTATCATCTGTGGTGACACCACGGCATACAGTAAGCCGCACCCAGAACCGATGCTGGCAGCTTGCCGCCGCGCTCAGGTCGCGCCAGACGAATGCCTGTATATTGGTGATGCACAACACGACATAACCGCTGGGAAGGCCGCTAATATGAAAACACTTGCGGCAACCTACGGCTATTTAAAACCCGATGACAAACCACAAGACTGGGGAGCTGACGGATTAATACATCACCCAGACGAAATTATAGACTGGATTACAACTCAAACACATGCCTTTAACTAATCATACTATTCTGATCACCGGCGCAGGTGGTGGCCTGGGAAGTACAGCCGCACTTGCATTGGCAAAACAAGGTGCGAACATTATTTTACTGGATAAAAGCATTCCTAAACTTGAAAAAGTTTACGATGCCATTGTAGCTACCAACGTCTCTACGCCTGTTATTTACCCCTTTGATCTGGCTGGCGCAACAGAAGTACAGTACCATGAACTTGCCAGCACCATTGCAGAAAAATACGGACAGTTAGAGGGGTTATTACACTCCGCCACAGAGCTGGATGCCTTTACTCCAATGTCTATACACAGCACAATGGCATGGGGTCATACTTTGAACGTGAACCTAAATGCAGCGTTTTTATTAACCCAGGTATTACTCCCTTTATTACACAAGGCAGAGCATGGTTCCATCGTGTTTACCAGTGATTCCTTTGTCCGTAAAGCAAGAGCCTATATTGGTGCTTACGGTGTTTCTAAAATTGCTTTAGAAAGTTATGCTAAAATCCTTGCTGAAGAACTAAGCGATGCGGGGAAAATTCGCGTAAATACCTTAGTCCCTGGCCCTGTGAATTCACCACTCAGAAAAAAATCTTTCCCTGCAGAGGATAAAAGTAAATTGCCAGAAATGGATGAAATAAGCCCTGCTTATCTTTATTTGTTTGGCACTAAAAGCATTGGCACAACAGGCCAGATAGTTGATGCTCACACCTTTAAATTATAAGAGGTACAACCATGTCCGAACGAGAAATAATTACCCTGACACGTGATGTCAACGTTGTGCTTATCCCAGACGGAAACCACGGTACACTGAGCAAAGGCAAAGAAGTCACCATTCATCAAGACCTCGGTAACAACTATACAGTTGTCACTGATCATGGACATATGGTCAGAATTTCCAGTGCGGATGCGGATGCCTTAGGCAAGGAATCTCATGAACTGCATACCTTGGTATCTGAAACAGATGCCAGTGCCGTGGAAAAAAATTGCTGGGAAGTGATGAAGACGGTCTATGACCCTGAAATCCCCGTTAATATTGTCGATTTAGGCTTAGTCTATCACTGCAATGTTGATGCCGTTAGCGAAGCACTCAATAGTGTGCATATCATGATGACATTGACGGCTCCTGGCTGTGGTATGGGGCCAGTGATTCAAGGCGATGTCGAAAAAGCTGTACGTGCCTTACCCGGAGTTGACTCTGTACAAGTTGAAGTCGTACTGGATCCACCCTGGTCGCGGGACATGATGTCCGAAGTCGCACAGGTGCAATTAGGGCTTTTTTAATATTGTACGTGTAACCGTTCAGCCTTCCCCTTTTGTAAAATGGGAGTTGAGCAGTCTTTTTCTAATAAAAACTCCCCTAACCCCTCCTTGATAAGGAATGGGCACGAAATAAGTTAAACAACTGGCGCAGGTTTTTTGCCCATATTCAAGGCACACAAACTTAGGAAGCTGGAAATAAATAATCGTCCAATATTGGGTAGGATTTTTGTTCGTATTCAAGG
>CAZLLL010000114.1:0-8208 GCA_964560255.1 uncultured Methylomonas sp. | reverse complement strand
TGACAACCGCTAATGCATTATTAGGCTTATGGGCAGAAACCAGCATTCACGCCGGGGCAGGTAGTTCCGTCGATGGGATTGACTTACCGATACAACGTGAGGCACACAGTGATTTTCCCTGCCTATTTGGTTCGTCTGTTAAAGGTGCGTTACGTGCCAAGGCAGAAGATAAATGGGGGGCTGATAACGAGAGTGTGCGCTATGTATTTGGCCCCTCATCAGATAGCGAAAAGGCATCAGAACATGCCGGTGCCTTAATGGTGGGAGATGCACGCTTACTATTGTTACCTGTACGTTCATTAACAGGGTATTTTAAATGGGTGACGTGTCCCGCCTTATTACAACGCTTAAAACGGGATGCCCAGCGGTTAGGGGTTGCTCTTGGTGATTTCGCGATACCCGCTGATACTGATTTAAAAGACAAGGCATTACTGGCTGAAAATGCGGGGAATGACCTGTTTTTAGAAGAATACCGCTTAAAAACTGACGCGCGTGATTTAGAGACATTACTGACAGTATTACAGAGTGTCTCTGGCATTAGTCAAGAGGCATTAAAAGCACAACTGGTGATCGTGGATAACGAAATGTTTAGCTATTTAAGCCGCTACGCAACCGCTGTGAATGCACATATCGCTATCGACAATACTAAAAAAGTCGTTAAAAAAGGCGCACTTTGGTATGAAGAAAGCTTGCCGCCAGAAACAGTCTTTTATGTGGCTCTGGCTGCCAATTCAGTGCGTGATAGCGACGCTAAATATGAAAATCAGCAAGTCAAAGCCAATCATGCCAGTGCTGTTTTAAAGAGCATGACGGATGAATTATTTGCTCAACCTGCGTACCTGCAAATAGGCGGTAATGAAACCGTAGGGATGGGCTGGTGTAAAGTCAACGTCATGAAAGGAGCATAAGATGTCACAAACAATACAACAGCTACGGGCAAAGTTTGCGCTGGATCAGGTCAATGACTTGAAGAGTCAATTAAAAGCCGACGAGCAAAAGGAGTTTATCAGTTATGCCAGTAGTTTGCCGGCGATGATTCATATGAATGGCTTGGGGCAGGCAATGGCATTTTGTAACGTCAAAGGTCAGGAACGGCTATCCTATCAGTCGCTTTATCAATTAGTTTCCACATGGCTATGCAAACCGACTCAAGTATATGCAGGCTGTAGTGATGTCTTAACCGGTATTACCGGAAAAGATATGCAGCATTACCAACTCGCCCAGGCAGAAGCGTTAGTCCTAATGAGCTGGGTTAAAAAATTTGCCAAGGCATTTTTGGCAGAAGAGAAGAAGGAGGGTCAATAATGCCCTCTCCTCTGTATACAGATAATCAGGCACCCCGGATCAAGCCAGAGTCTGCGCATTCCGGCCTGTGGTTCGAGCGGTTTTTTGATCGCTATAATACCAAGTGGGAGATGGAAAATGACGTCAAACAAGCCTGGATCAACACCGTCACTCAAAAATCATGCGGTGAAAAATCACATCTGGAAACCTATACTCAGCGTCAAACCTTGCTGGTAATGCAATTAAACGGGAATAGCCAGCGTTATATGAGTGACTGGAATTTTGTCACGGGGATGGGCAATCCTCATCCGGTTGAAAATGGTTTTAGCTGGCATCCAACACTGGCAGTACCTTATTTAAGCGGTGCATCGGTCAAAGGCTTAGTTCGTGCTTGGGTAGAGATGAATGATGAGCGCCTAGATCAGGATGAGTTAAAGCAGCGTTTATTACGCTGGTTTGGGACAGAAAAAAAGGAAGATATTCCTGAGCAATCAGGCGACTTTATCTTTTTTGATGCCCTGCCTGATCAACCGGTACAACTGGCGTGTGATATTATGACCCCGCATATGGGAAAATGGTATAGCGACGGCGATAAAGCCAGTCCGACAAAGCCAGAAACATTACCGGCCGATTGGCATGAACCCATTCCCATTCCCTTTTTAGTGGTTAAAAACACCCGTTTGATTTTTCATATTGCGCCTCGTCAACGCAATGATAGCGGCGAATTAAAAGAGCTTTTTAAGGCATTGACCAACGCATTAGACTCTTTAGGCGCAGGCGCAAAAACAGCGGCAGGCTATGGATATTTTAGCGAAGATACATCTTTTGCTGACGACCTGGAGCGGGAAAAAGAAAAGAGCAGGATAAAGATCGAAAATCAGCAACGCAGAGCCAGTTTAAGTCCGTTTGAACAGGATTTAGAAGACTTTTTGAAACCTTTCCAGGAAAGTGAACACAGTACGCGTTTATTAAGCGAACTGAAAGCAGGACGTTGGCAAGGAGAGGAGGCCAAAATAGTGGCGCAAAAAATTAAAATCATGATGGAAGGGGCGAAGAAGTGGTTGCCTGAGTTTACAGGAACCAATAAAAAGAAAGTGCAACTTAAAGAGCGTTCGTTATTTGTTCAGGGCTATTTAGAGGATTAAATCGTGCCAGTGAGTAGAGACGAAAGCATAAGGGAGATGGAAACACACATCATCCAATATTGCTTGTCTTTTTGTCCGCCTTCTTATTGATAGAAATAGTGACGTAGCCAGCTATGCGCCTATTTCTATGCCTTGAAAACGAACAAAAATCCTGCGCAATATGGGTGGATTATTTATTGCGCGTTACCTGAGTGCGAGATTAGAAGAATTTATAGTTGTAAAAACAGGAGAAAACAATGCTTGAATGGTTACAATCCAATGGTGATAGCTTTTTTTTAAATATGATCTATGACATCTTTAAATTTACGATTGGTTATCTTGTCGCGCAATGGTTATATGACGGTGTTTACAAGAAAAACAAATTTGGTGGCTGGCAATTAGAAATGGTGGAGGGGGATGAGCGATTAGGTGGGCGTAACATCACACCTCATTGGGCAGAAAAAATCTTTAAGGATGATTATGATTTTTCTGTCTATGTTAAAGGGTTTGCTTCACCTTATGTATTCCTGAATATAGATGTCAATTGTGATAAAGCGAAAGAAATAGGTTTGGTTAAGGTTGATGAGGACAGCAAAAAAATCATTATTGATAAATCAAAAAACCCTGAAAGTAAAGCTCGGTAAGGAACGAGCGCGAAATAAGATGAGCAACGGTAGGTGCGAATTCATTCGCACCTACCTCGTTTATGTTACGCATATTTCTGTCATAGAATAATAAAGTGATATGCCAAAATAGGAATCACTTGTTCAGGAGAAAAAACGATGAAAACACATCTTGTCTTAATTTCAGATCAAGCGGTTCCTAATTTTACCCCTATTCTGGATGAGCGTTTTAAGCCAGATGAAGTGGTGATGCTGGTGACTGACAGTATGCAGGCACGTAGTGAGGCATTAGAGAAAATCTATAAACCCCGTGGCGTTAAAGTCAGCCGCTGGTCTATATCAGATCCCTGGGATATTGAACATATTCATCAGCGTATCGAGGCATTATTAAAAAAAGGTTATCAGAATATAATGCTGAATGCCACGGGTGGGACAAAGCCAATGAGCATTGCGGCGTATGAAGTGTTTAGGGAAAATAATCTGCAAATTTTTTATATTCATCCGCAACTGGATCGGCTTATCTGGATGCATCCTAAACGGCCTGCGGTCGATTTGGCGGATCGTATTAAGCTCAAAGAATACCTGATGTCTTATGGCGCA
Source organism: uncultured Methylomonas sp. (assembly GCA_964560255.1). Classification (GTDB taxonomy): domain Bacteria; phylum Pseudomonadota; class Gammaproteobacteria; order Methylococcales; family Methylomonadaceae; genus Methyloprofundus. The sequence goes on along the minus strand of CAZLLL010000114.1, from coordinate 4,577 downwards.
AATAAAGTCAGTCAGTTGAATAAATTCGGCGTGGTGTCTAGTTTGCGTGATCTTTCAGCAGAGTTAATCAAGTCTATTCATCGTTATGAACCTGTTTTATCGACACTGAATTATTTTGCTGCGACGGCTGATAATGCAGACCTGCTCAGTGCTGATATAGGGAAAGAGCTGAATGGAAACGATAGCTTTTGGGCTTTGGTCGATTTATTTGCCCAGGCGGGCTTGTTGCGCAAAGAAGGGGCTGGGTTGGTTTTTAGCGATGAAAATGCGCGATTTATGGTCAATGGCGGCTGGCTAGAGATGTATGTTTATGCCTGTTGTTTGAATATCAAAAAAACAAGGGGCATACAGGATTTAAGCCGTAGTGTAGAAGTCAGTCGACAACAAGGAAATCATACCGTTTTGAACGAACTGGATGTGGCGTTGTTAAAAGATAATCGTTTGTATGTTATCGAATGTAAAACCAAACGCTATAGCGGTAACAGTAAAAAACACAGTGAAGGTTCTGATGTATTGTATAAACTGGATAGCATTACCGGTGTGATTGGTGGCATGCAGGCGAAGGCGATGCTGGTGAGTTTTAAAAAACTTCGGCCACATGATCTGGATCGAGCGCGGGAATTGCGTATTGAATTATGCTGTTATCAAGAGTTACCGTTTCTGGAAGAAAAAATTGCACAATGGATTGTTAATCATTAGGTGACGTTAGCAATGTGAACAATGATTTTCTCTAAAGGGGGTATTCGTTTTTGTGTTTTGATAACGCCTAACAATTATGCTAATATCATATCGTGTGTTGTAGGTTGATTGGGAAAGGTGAATCGCTCAAAAAACACACTAGGTGGAGCAATATTAACGGTCAAATTATGGTGATTATGGGTATTTTTTTCGCTAACTGGAAAGTTCAAAATCGGTCTCCTGAAACCATCTCGTATCTTTTTGATAATGAAAGATATTTTGAGGTGCTAAGGGTTTGACCGGTGCCCCGCTTTATAGGGGATTAAGACTAATGAGATTGAAAATGTCCATTGATTGCGAATATGTTTGACCGGTGCCCCACTTTATAGGGGATTAAGACACGGCTTTAAAAAGCCCTCCTGAGTTCCATCCGGAAGTTTGACCGGTGCCCCGCTTTATAGGGGATTAAGACGTTGACGACGTGTACACATACGCGGAAAAGCGCTGTAGGTCTGATTACGCTGCGCTAATCGAACCTACTGTGTTCAAAAGAATGCCTAACAAATTTGTTTACCTTGGCAATAATAAACAATAGCGTTTTAATACTGCAATAAATTAATGAATCGCCAAGGCCGAATAAAATGAATGATATAACCCATAACACACGACAGCCACATCAATATAAACGACGGATTTTGTTAGCTGTGAGTGGCATGTCTCCACAAATCGTTACCGAAACGCTTTACAGCTTAGTGACTCATCAGACGCATGCGTTTATTCCCACAGAAATTCATTTAATCACCACACTGGCAGGTGCAAAAGAAGCAAAACTACAGCTTTTACACGCAAAAACGGGAAAATTTCATGCACTCTGTCAGGATTATTAATTAAAAAATATTCAATTTCTAGCAGACAATATTCATGTCATCGCAGATACTGACGGGCATCTATTGGCGGATATCAAAACCCCCGAACAAAATGAAGCCGCCGCAGATTTTATTAGCAAAACAATCAACAGATTTACTCAGGATGATGCGGCCGCATTGCATGTTTCGATTGCAGGAGGGCGTAAAACGATGGGCTATTATCTCGGCTATGCACTGAGTTTATTTGGTAGAAAACAGGATCGACTGTCGCATGTCTTAGTCACTGATAAATATGAAGGTTTAAAATCCTTTTTTTATCCCACACCATTCAGTCATGTGATACATGATCGAGATGGACGTGCTCTGGATAGCAAAGATGCTCAGGTTATGCTGGCAGAAATTCCTTTTGTACGATTAAGAATGGGATTGCCCAAAGAATTGCTCAAGGGGAATATTCGCTTTAGCGACAGCGTTAAAATTGCTCAGCGCGACGAACAGACCGCTTTGCTGGAAATAAAAAAAGATCAGCTAATTTTAGCCAATGGCATAGAAATAAAATTAAATCATGTTGATTATGTCGCTTATCGCTGGTTTCTGGAATGCTCACTGGAAGGAAGTCCTGTCAGCCGAAATGATATCAACTCAAATAATGTTGCGCAATTCAAGCATTTTTATATGAACCTGTATCATATAAATGAGGATCAGTTGATGCACGATGGAAAAATAGTGCGTACTTTAAATACCTTGGAAAAGTATGGTATGAGCGCAGAATGGCTTTCTGACCGGACAGGAAAAATTAAAAAAGCGTTTGAAAATGCACTGGGGGATTATGCTGCAAAAGACTATATCGTACAGTCTACCGGTAGAAATAAGCACTTATTTCATCATATTTTTTTAATGGAAGAACAGATTAAGTTTGCATAATGGCGGAATGGGGAAACAAAATTTAGGCATCTTTCATTTGTCCCTAAAGGTAGTTTACACTTTTAAAGTATGAATCAGTGCAGGAGTAAAAAAGCTTTAGCTTTTTCAGTACACAGCAATAGCTAAAGCTATTGCACTCCTGCCAAAGTGTAAACCGATAAATGAAGGATGCCAAAATTTAGCGAGTTTATTTAGAAAGTATTTTTTATTGACCAATATTTTATAAGCTGAATTCGTATAGTAAGCGCTGTAGATCCGATTAACGCAGCGTAATCGGACGCATGTTTATCCTGAAATAACTACCCTCCCCAAGATTTAAAACAGCAAATAATATGCTCAATTATCGGCGTGAATTTTTTTTGTGGTGAATAACATGCGTCTGATTACGCTGCGCTAATCGGACCTACCGAGCTCTCCTTGCAAAACCAAAATATCTATGAATACTCTCACCGTTCAGCGCTATCAATTTAACTGCCAGACACTCGCAGAACTTAAACTGCATGACTATTCCGGCTCTCTGTTACGCGGCGCATTTGGTCATGCACTTCGGGCATTAGCTTGTGTCACTCAAATGCAAAACTGTCCGTCGTGTATGCTCTATAGGCAATGCAGTTATCCCGCGCTTTTTGAGCCCCCAGCACCGCTAGAATCCACCTTCCACAACTTAAATCATATGCCTGCGCCTTATATTATAGAACCCCCGACAATGGGACAGGCGCAATTGAGCAAGGGAGCTTCTTTTTGCTTTAATATGGTGTTAATTGGTGCCGCGAATACCCAGCTACCGCTAATAATACATGCATGGGAAAAGGCACTCGCCAAAGGACTGGGGAAAGACTACTGTAAAGTAAAGCTACAGCAAGTCATTTACGAACCTCGGCAAGCAGTAGAGCACATTATCTATCAAGCGGGACAAGGCGAGTTGGCAATGCAACCCGACTTTCAACCCATGCCACTAACGCCTGTTGAACAGCTTAAAATTCAATTTGCGACACCGCTGAAAATTCTGCAAAACCAACAGCTACTCGGCAATGATATGTTAGCTAAAGATTTTTTGATGGCTTTAATTCGACGCTATTATTTATTACAGGAATTTTATGCAAAAGACTATCATGTCCCCGATTTTAAGGCACTGGCCAAGTTGGCCGCACAAATACAGGCTCGTCCTGATTTTAAACACTATACATGGAGCCGCTATTCTACGCGACAACAGAAGAAAATAGCTTTAAACGGTGTTATCGGCAGTATCACTTTAAAGGGCGATTTAACACCTTTTTTAAATATGTTAAATATAGGGCAATGGCTCCATATTGGCAAAAACACTACATTTGGTATGGGGCAATATAGCGTGCAGCCCAATATACACGAGTCGCTATACCGAGCTACGTAACTGTTAACACCGAAGACGGACAAAAAGATAAGGAATGGGCACGAAATAAGTTGAGCAACTGGCGCAGTATTTTTATTCGTATTCAAGGCGTATAAATAGGCGCATAGCCAGCTACGTAACTATTTATACAACGCTGAAGACGGATAAAAAGACAAGCAAGTTGCTCAAGTTATTTCGTGCACATTCCTAAGTCAGTTGCCCAAGTTATTTCATGCACGATCCTTATCAAAGAGGGGTTAGGGGGAGGCTTTATTAGAAAAGGCTCCTCAATTCCCATCCCATTTGACAAAGGGGAATCTGAACGGTTACACTCTATATGATTTTTTTCACTCTTGATGTATCATTTATTTTTAGATAATTTTGATAACTGCTTAAATCATGCTACTATCTCTTTTGTGCATTTTACGATGCTTTTTTACTTTTTACTGAGAGTTAAAAAAACGCATAACGTGTACAAAAAAAGCAGCAAGAATTAACGGCCAAACTATGGTGATTTACGTGATTTTTTCGCTAACTGAAAAGTCCAAAATTGGTCTCCTAAAACCCTTATGTATCCTTATGATAATAAAAGATATTTTAAGGTGCTTAGGGTTTGACCGGTGCCCCGCTTTATAGGGGATTAAGACGCTATGCAATTCTAAAGTCTGTAAAAAAGTTTTCCTTCGTTTGACCGGTGCCCCGCTTTATAGGGGATTAAGACAAGGTCATTTTTTAAGTAT
>CAZLLL010000113.1:2051-8242 GCA_964560255.1 uncultured Methylomonas sp. | reverse complement strand
TTTAGGGAGCTGGAAATAAATAATCGTCCAATATTGGGCAGGATTTTTGTTCGTATTCAAGGCGTAGTAACAGGCGCATAGCTGGCTACGTAACTGTTGCTACAACGCAGAAGACGGACAAAAAGACTCGCAATATTGGATGATTATTTGTTTCCATCTCCCTTATTAGATCAGGAGGTTCAATGAACCCACGAATAAAAAATAATCCTTATACACGCGGGATAGTCTCGCTTACGGCTTTAGGGTTCTGTTTGTCTTTTTCAGAGGCTCATGCAGAAGCCATCGTTGATAGCCCCCCCCATCAGCTTAGATTACAAATTCCGACAGATTTTAGAGGTCAAACGCATCAGCCACCTGATGCTTTATTCGCGATTGAGGAGTCCACAGATAAGCTGGTATTAGCACAGGCACTTGCACTGGCATTAACCAGAAGCCCTAGGCTCGCTGCTTTTTCTCAAGAAATTAGAGCGCGAGAAGCGGCTACCCTACAAGCGACTCTGTTACCTAACCCTACATTTGGTGTGCAAGCCTCAAACTTCGGCAATAATATCTTTAAAGGGGCTGATGGTGATGTTATTACCATAGAGCTAAGTCAATTAGTCGAGTTAGGGGGCAAACGCGCCGCCCGAACTGAAGTGGCCATGTTAAATCACGACCTTGCCAACTGGGATTATGAAGCGCAGCGTATTAATGTGTTAACTCAGGTAACTCAGGCTTATATTAATGTACTGGTGTCTCAACAACGGCTGCAATTAATAGAGATATTACTGGGCCTGACGGAACAAGTGGTCAAAATTTCTTCTGCGAAAGTTCGCTCAGGTAGCGTTGCTCCACTGGAAGAAACCAAGGCAAAAGTGATCCGTGCTTCTGCGAAGATTGAACAGCAACGTGCTCAAAAGCAACTAATTTCTAGTCGCCAGCGTTTAGCCAGTAGTTGGGGAAGCACGCAGCCATTGTTCGAATCTGTACGCGGTAATCTGGAAGACATACAGCAACCCCCTGTTTTAGAAATGTTAAAACAGCGAATTAATAATAACCCTGATTTAGCTCGCTGGGCGACAGAAATAAGTCAGCGGCAAGCGATTATCGGTATGGAAGAATCCAGAGCGATACCTGATATCACCTTTAATCTGGGCACCAATACCTATCTTGATGGTAATAATTATAATTTAAATGCGGGCTTTTCCATGCCACTGCCTTTATTTGATCGCAATCAAGGCGCTATCCTTGCCGCTGAACGACGCTTGAATAAAGCAGAAAGTGAACGTCGTGCTACCGAAGTCAATGCCATGACAGAACTTAATAGGGTTTATCAGCAACTCGCGTCGGCCTATATGGAAGTGACCCTATTAAGACGCGATGTTATTCCAGGTGCTGAAAGTGCTTTTAAAGTAGCGAGCCGTGGTTACCGTTTAGGTGAATTCGCTTTTCTTGAAGTACTCGACGCACAACGCACACTGATCCGCGTTAAAACACAGTATTTACAGGCGCAAGCAGATTATCATCTAAATGTAGCCAGAATTGAACGATTAATCGGCGGTGCATTGCAACCGTTTTCTAAAACAGCGAGTGAGTAAACCAATGAAACATTATTATTTTTCCCTCGATAAAGATCATGCACAAGGCAATAAAGACAACTTCAGGATGGGCAAAGGTCTTTTTCGTGTCCATCGTTCTGTAGTCTTCAGTGCTTTTATGACATTAATACTTTTTTTCAGTCTTGCAGAATTAGTGCTTGCTGAGTCTTCTGAGCACAAATCTCCTCACAGTGATGCGCATAAGCATCAACTAGAAAATTCTGCACAAGATCATAAAGAGCATGCGCACGATGAAGAACACGGAGAGCATGAAGGGCAGGGAGAACACCAGGAACCGGATTTAGAATTTTCTAAAGAGGAATTGCAAGAATTTTCCGTTGAACTCGCCCAGGCAACATCAGGAGTGATTAACAAAACACAAAGCTTAACTGGCGAAGTGGTTGTTGAGCCCAGTCGTTTATATCATGTTGTCCCCAGAGTATCGGGTGTGGTACGCCAGGTTTACAAATATTTAGGCGATAGCGTCAAGGCAGGTGAATTATTAGCCGTGCTGTCTAGTCGTGACCTTGCGGATGCCAAGGCGCAATTTGTGGCCGCTGATAGCTTATTAAAACTGGCTAACAGTAATTTTCGGCGTGAAACAAAGTTGTACAAGGAAAAAATCACCGCAAAACGTAATTATTTTACCGCTCAACAAGCACAGGCTGAAATGTCGATTAAGCGTAAAGCGGCTGAACAACACTTGCTCGCATTGGGCTTGTCTGAACACTCTATTCTTGCCGTTTTACAAAGTAAGGATAAGGATCTGACTTTGTATGAACTACGTGCGCCTGCCGATGGCATTATTATAGAAAAACATGCGGTGCAAGGTGAGGTACTGGCGACTAACACACGTAGCTTTACCCTTGCGGATTTATCGACTGTATGGGTGAATTTAACGGTTTATCAAAAGGATTTAGCCTCTATTCACCTAGGCCAGCGTGTCTGGCTGAGTCATCAATTTGGTCAGGACAGACACGCTCAGGATCAAAGCGAGATAAGCTGGATTAGCCCAGTACTGGACGAGAAAACACGCAGTGCAACTGCGCGGGTGATCCTTAATAATGCTAATAATCATTGGCGGCCTGGTGTATTTGTCTCCGCGAATGTTGCCATCGCCGAGTACCCTGCCGACATAGTTGTGCCTGTATCAGCCTTACAAAAAATAGCAGGGAAAAACATTATTTTCATCCAGCTAGACGATGGGGACTTTGCACCAAAGCCAGTACAAATAGGGCATAAAGGTCAGCAAAAGGTAGAAATTTTGCAAGGTCTAAATCCAGGGCAAACCTATGTTAGCCAGAATGCCTTTGTGTTAAAGGCACAAATGCAGAAAGGTGAATTTGGCGAAGGTCACAGTCACTAACCCGAACAAATAAATAAATAAACAAAATGTAGGATGTGCTGAGGCACGAAGCGCATCAATCTTATTGATATTGATGCGCTTCGTGCCTCAGCACATCCTACAAATCAATACTCCTCTGGAGATTTTATGATTAATCAAATAATTAATTTATCGTTACGCAGTCGCTTACTTATGCTAGTACTTTTTGTATTAGTCATTGCCACCGGCTACCGTAGCTACAATAACTTGCCCGTTGATGCATTTCCAGATGTCTCGCCTAATTTAGTGCAAGTCTTTACCATTACTGACGGCCTGGCACCGGAAGAAATCGAAATGTATGTGACCTATCCGGTTGAAGCCGCCATGACGGGGTTGCCGGGTATTGAAAAAATACGTTCTGTTTCCAACTTCGGTTTATCGGTAGTCAATGTTTACTTTGAAGATGATGTGAGCATTTACTTTGCCAGACAGCTGGTTGGTGAACGCTTGCAGGAAGCGCGCAACCAAATTCCCGCGAGTTTTGGTGAGCCGTCTATGGGGCCTATTTCAACGGGAATGGGATTAGTGCTGTTTTATTATCTAAAAGATGATACGCAGAAATATACCCTGGAAGAATTACGCACCATGCAAGACTGGATTGTTAAATTCAACCTGCAAACGGTGAAAGGCGTGACCGAGGTTTTAGGGATCGGTGGTTTTGAAAAGCAATTCCATGTGGTGGTTAACCCTGATGCCTTATTGCGATACAACATCACCTTAAATGAGTTAATTGCACGTATACGTGCTAATAACCTCAATGTGGGCGCGCAATATCTGGAAAAAAACAGCGAACAGTTCATTATTCGCTCAGTGGGGTTGGCAAAAGGAATACCCGACCTAGAAAATGTGGTGGTTAAAACAGTGGATGGCCGCCCAGTGTATTTATCTGAACTGGCTGACATAAAAATTGGCGGTGCCATTAGGCGAGGATTGCAAACCCGTAACGGTGAAGGTGAAGTGGTTGCCGGTATGGCCATTAAACTGTTTGGTACCAATGCATCAACCGTGATTGAACGCGTTGAACAAAAAATACAGGAGATTAACAGAACCTTGCCGGAAGGTGTCAGTATCGTTCCGTATTACCAACAGAAAGATATTGTTGAATCGGCGGTTAATACAGTGAGTAGCGCATTAATACAAGGGATTATTCTAGTCGCTTTGGTTTTACTGATATTTATGGGCGGCTTTCGCCCTAGTTTAGTGGTTGCCCTGTCGATTCCCTTTTCGGTGATGTTTGCTTTTATCGCTATGGGGCTACTGGGCATGTCGGCCAACTTAATGTCTTTAGGTGGACTCGCTATTGCTATTGGTATGATGGTGGATGGTACCATTGTCATGGTTGAGAATGTGGATCGTTTATTGCGCGAATCCAATCCTGAAGAGTCACGTTTGCATGTGGTGGGTAGAGCGTGTCGTGAAGTGGGGAAACCCATTTTATTTGCCATCGCCATTATTATTATCGTCTTTTTACCCTTGTTTACCCTGGAAGGTGTCGAAGGTAAAACCTTTAGACCCTTAGCCTATACCGTGGCATTAGCGATGTTAGGCTCGCTGATCTATGCGCTTTTCCTTGCCCCCGTCTTATCCGATGTATTCATGCGCAAGAATTCAGCGCATGATCAAGGAAAACTGGGTATGGATGAACGCATTCTTAATGCGCTACTAAAGCCTTATCGACCTTTAGTTGAATATTTCGTGCATCATCGAAACATGGCACTTTTCATGTCGGGTGGGTTATTACTGTTTGGTATGGTGGTCTTTCCTTTTCTGGGTTCTGAGTTTACGCCAAAATTACAGGAAGGGACGATCGTTGTGCGCCTAACCATGGCACCATCAATCTCTATTAATGAAAGTAAGCGCAATACACTGATTGTGGAAAGGCGGCTATTAAAGATTCCTGAGGTTATTGAAGTCACCAGTCGTATTGGACGAGGGGAAGTCGGTGCGCATGCCGATCCAATTAATTCAGCAGAAATGTATGTCATTCTTAAAGATAAAGACCAATGGCGTGAACCCGGTAACCAGGAATTGATTGCAAAGGAAATTCGCCAAACAGTCGCCGAACTTCCGGGAATCACCGCTAATTTAACCCAGCCTATTGAAATGACAGTGGACGAGTTATTAGAAGGGGTTAGAGCAGAACTGGCGGTTAAGCTGTTTGGTGATGACCTTGAACAATTAAAGGCCAAAGCCGATAAAATAGCGGCTGTTATCAAAAAAGTTGAGGGAGCGGCTGATGTCCAGGTTGATCAGGTTTCTGGAACACCGCAATTAGTCATTACCCCAGATCGGCTGGCCATTGCGCGTTATGGTCTTAATTTAGCGGATGTGCAAGATGTTATTAGTAGTGCTATTGGTGGCACCACTGCGGGACAGGTATTTGAAGGGATTCGTCGTTTCGATATTCTAGTGCGTTATCAAAAGCAAGATAGGGATAGTATTGAAGCCATTCGTAATTTACTGATCAGTGGGCCAGAAGGTATTAGAGTCCCTTTGGCACAAATTGCAACGATTGAGGAAATTGTCGGCCCTAGACAAATCACCCGAGAAAATAACCAGCGTTTTATTAGTATTCAAGCGAATGTGATTGACCGGGATATTGTTTCTTTTGTTGAAGAGGCACAGCAAGCAATTGATAGCAATGTAAAATTACCCCCTGGTTATTTTACCACCTGGGGTGGGCAATTCCGTTTGCAACAGGAGGCCAATAAACGACTGGCGATTGTTGTCCCTGTGACTTTAGTGATTATATCCTTGTTGCTATACAGTAGTTTTGGCTCGCTTAAAAATGCAGCGTTGATTTTACTGAATATTCCACTAGCATTGGTGGGGGGTGTGATTGCTCTTTGGATTAGCGGCCAAAACCTGTCGGTACCCGCATCAGTCGGCTTTATCGCCTTATTTGGTATCGCTCTGGAAAATGGCATGGTGTTGATGACCTATTTAAACCAGTTGGTAAAGGACGGTATGCCGATTGATGAAGCCTCTATCAAAGGCGCTTGTTTAAGAGTGAGACCCGTTTTAATGACCGCTGTGACGACTGCGTTAGGATTAATTCCCTTATTAATAGCGACGGGAACAGGGTCTGAAGTGCAAAAACCGTTAGCAACCGTGGTTGTCGGTGGTCTTGTCACCTCAACACTACTGACATTATTGGTGATCCCCGCTCTGTATAAATGGTTTGCGATATCCGATAAATAAATTGATGCGCTTCCTGATGTCAGCACATC
>CAZLLL010000113.1:0-1951 GCA_964560255.1 uncultured Methylomonas sp. | reverse complement strand
TCAGCACATCCTACATTCATACATATTTTTGGAGTTATGACGATGACAAACTATCGAAGGATTTATACGCCAGAAGCAAGCTGGTTCTTTACGGTAAATTTACTGGAAAGGGATAATAATCCACTGTTAATTGAGAATATTAACCTATTACGTTCAGCCTTTAGAAAAGTGAAAGAACGGCATCCATTTTCAATAGAGGCCATCGTAATATTACCTGATCATTTGCATTGTATATGGACACTCCCTAAAAATGATACCGATTATTCTACACGCTGGAATTTATTAAAAGGAGCATTTTCTCGTTCGCTAGCTAAAGGCGAATCACTCTCAAAAAGTAGAGTTAAGCGTAGAGAACGCGGCATATGGCAACGTCGTTTTTGGGAGCATATGCTGCGGGATGAAAATGATTTTAATCGACATTTAGATTATATTCATTGGAATCCTGTCAAACATGGCTATGCATCAAATGTTGTTGATTGGCCGCACTCCAGCTTTCATAAATATGTAAAGATGGACTGGTATCCCGAAAACTGGGGAAGTCAGGATAAGATTGATTTTGAAACGGGCGAGTGATTTTGCATATGATTTGATGCGCTTCGTACCTCAGCACATCCTACCCGATATAAAAATATAATGTAGGATGTGCTGAGGTACGAAGCGCATCACTCAACAAGACGATTAAAAAACATGAGCAAACTAGAAAAAAACTGTTGCTGTCAAAACGAACCAGAAGCATCTCAAGCAACGCCTGATGCAGTGCCTATCAAAGGCATGACCTTCAAAGGCATGACCTTCAAAATTGAAGGGCTGGATTGTGTAGAAGAAGTGAGTATTCTAAAATCAGAAATCGGCCCTTTAGTCGGTGGTGGTGATAATCTGGCTTTTGATGTGATCAATGGTCGCATGACCCTTATTGCAGATGCCGAACAGGTTGCAGAAAAAACCATCATTAAAGCCGTTGCAGCAACCGGAATGAAAGCCACGCGCTGGAAACCCGGTGAAACACAAACAGATGTTAATCAGCGACAACGATCACAGACCCTTTATGCAACATTGAGTGGTTTATGCATTATTGCAGGGGTTTTGATACACATTGCTATCGCTGGTGGTTTTACGGATATGCAACATTTTTTGCAGAACCCTGAAGCTTGGACTTATTCATGGCAAGACTTTGGGGATTACCTTAAAAAGCTATTAAATGCCCATCACTCACAAGCCATGCCGCTGGCTGAAAAAGCCGCTTACAGTCTGGCAATTATTTTTGGTATTCGCCACGTTATTGTCAAAGCCTTTTATGCTTTAAAACGATTGCGTGCAGATATGAACTTGCTAATGCTGGTTGCTATTATCGGTGCGGTGGTTATCAATGAATGGTTTGAAGCCGCAGCGGTCAGTTTTTTATTTTCTCTGTCATTAGCAATTGAAAGCTGGAGCATAGGACGCGCAAGACACGCGGTTGAAGCACTGCTGGATTTAGCCCCCTCTGATGTCACCCTTAAAGATAACAAGGGAGAAGAGCTAAAAGTACCTGCAGCAACAGTGACTATCGGTAGCATATTTATTGTTAAGCCCGGCGATAAAATCCCACTGGATGGTCAAGTGCTGACAGGTATTAGTTCAGTGAACCAGGCACCCATCACAGGTGAAAGTATCCCGGTCACTAAACAAGCGGGCGATGAGGTTTTCGCGGGAAGCATTAATGGTGAAGCGGTACTGGAAATTAAAGCGACCAAACTGGCCTCCGATACCACTCTGGCTCATATTATTCGCTTGGTTGAAGATGCGCATAGTAAGCGTGCAGAAGCAGAACAGTGGGTAGAGAAATTTGCCCGTGTTTATACCCCAATTGTGATGCTATTGGCGCTAGCGGTGTTTATTATTCCTCCCTTATTTTTTGCAGGTATCTGGCAACTATGGCTATATAAGGCACTGGTATTATTAGTCATAGCCT
>CAZLLL010000112.1:0-8242 GCA_964560255.1 uncultured Methylomonas sp. | reverse complement strand
AATACATTGTTTTATATTATTTTTATTGACCACGCCAAAGGAAAAAGAGCCATTAATTATGCATGGGTACTTAGGAATGGGAATCAAATAACGTGTGCATTCTGACTTGTCTTTTTGTTCGCCTTCTGCGTTGCGGAAACAGTTACGTAGCTAGCTATGCGCCTGTTGCCGCGCCTTGAAGGCAAACAAAAATACTGCGTCATAATTGCACAACTTATTCAATTCCCATTCCTTACCAGATAGGTGGTGGATCTGCTATATTTGAAGAGGGACACGAAAAAGACCTTTGCCCATATTATTTGGTGCATGTTCTTTGGCTAAGGTATATACCGTAATGAGAGAATTAAAATGAAAAAAAATAGACTTGGTTTTACTTTAGTAGAGCTTATGATTGTGGTTGCTGTGATTGGGATTTTGTCATCGATTGCCTATCCTTCTTATCTTAAGCACCTACAAAAGGGACGAAGAGTTATCGCTCAAGGTGAGTTGTTAGCATATGCCAGTGCCATGGAGCAATACTATGTGCAAAATGGATCAAGTTACCTTGATGGGGGAGGAGGGGCACCTAATGTATACTCAAATACGATTACGATTGGTGGTGTGGATCTGTATAATATAACTATTCCTGCTGTTACCGCTTCTACCTATACCCTTAGGGCCATCCCTATTGCTGGAACAGTTCAAGCAGGAAATGGTTGGGTACGAATTAGGAGCACAGGAGTTAAGTCGTGGAATAGTCCAGATGGTCTGATAGATCACTGGTAAGTGCTCACGCAAAATTGATTTAACTGTTTACGTAACCGTTCAGTCCCCCTCTTTGGCAAGGAGAGGGGCTGAACATGCACGAAATAACTTGAGCAACTGACTTGTCTTTTTTGCCGCCATAACCTTATGATGTTAATAAAATCTGCTTGTCCATAAATTGCTGTAATGCCTGTCTGGCAGAGTTCTTTAGTGATTCATCTGAATAATCAGGTAGTATGCTCGTTAAACAATTATTTATGCTAGTAGGTTGCTGGTTCTGTACTGTTTGTAAAAGATGAAAACTCATCGGCGAGAGCTCTATAAATTTTACTTCATCTTCGTTATCACGATAGACAACTAGATAGCTGGCTTGTTCAGGTACTTGCATGGGTAAGTAGTCGGGTGATATTTTATGTACTGGGAATTGGTAGGCCAGTACCCATGCCAAAGGAGAAAGGCTGATGGAGTGTGTAATATCAGTCATTTTTTTAGTTTCAGTCACCGTTTTCTGACTAATCGAAAGTGCCATTTCTACCCATTCATAATGTGCCAGCTCCAGCATAAAGGGGTAATCATTGGCATCAGCTTTTCTTTCGTTTTGTAGATAAACAATAAACTCTTCAGGGATTTCTGAAAAATACGGTGATGTGCAGGGATGACTGGAAAAAAAATCCTGTGCAAGTTGTCGCCATTGTATGTCGCTTAAAATTTTGCGTAACACAGGGAAGTTGCTAGATAAGAAACCTTCTATGTTATTAAAAAACAGCTCACGATACATATGCATCCGCTCAGGTGCAACATCACTTGGACAAGTGCTGGTCTCAGGGTTTCGAATATAGGCTGAAAACTCCGCTTGCCTAGCTTTAAAGTCGACTTTAGGCGGAAAGTTGTTCATGCTGTGTGTGCCATGCTGTTTGTATAGATTGAATCGTACCTACTTCTCGCTGTAATTCTGCCATATTGGGGATATTAAAATCTCTTTCCAGTAATGTGGGAAAGACACCATATAATTCATAGGCTTTACTGAGCAACTTCCAGACTGGGTCGATGACTTCAGCGCCGTGGGTATCGACTAAAAAATTCTCTGCTTCGACATAATGTCCTGCAATATGTGCATAGCTAATCCGGTGTGCAGGGATAGCTCGGAGGAAACTTTCGGCATCATAACCGTGGTTAACACTGTTGACATAAATATTATTGATATCCAATAGTACATCACAGTCTGCTTCGGTTACAACGGCATTAAAAAAGTCAATTTCTGACATTTCCTGGCCAGGGGATGCGTAGTAGGATACGTTTTCAATGGCAATTTTTTGTTCCAGTATGTTTTGTACTCGCTGTATACGCATGGCGACATGTTGCACCGCTTCTTCTGTAAAAGGGATAGGCATTAAATCGTAGAGGTGCCCTTCATGACTGCAATAACTTAAGTGTTCACTGTAAAACTTGATTTTATGTACGCGCATAAAGTGTTTTAAGTCGGTGACAAAGTCTTCATCAAGCGGATCTGTACTGCCGATAGAAAGCGATAAACCATGACAGATAAAAGGATAGCGTTCGGTCATGGCTCTAAATTGTTTGCCCGGCTTGCCTCCCAGAGTCATCCAGTTTTCAGGTGCAACTTCATAAAAACTGACATTTTCTAAAGGACTTGTTATGGCTTGCTCAATAAAGCTGCGGCGTAAACCAAGACCTGCGCCATAGACCATATTTTGTGTATGTTGCATGATTTTCTCTGGATTATGTATTGGCAGTGATGATGTGGTGATTATAGCCTTTCCCGTTTTAAAAAGGCAGGCTTATTTACTGAGATTTGATACTTCGCGTAGTCACGGGTGCGGTTGGAATCACAATATTGATAGATTGTGATTCAGAGTGCTGGGTTTTGCTCCCCATCTGTATTCTATAGTTTGTATCAAATAGTTGGTTGGTGTGTTTACTAAAACGACAGGCTTTAGTTTTTTTATGTTATAATGCGCGGTTAATTATTTTAATAGTGCTAAAGGTTTGTTGTATAGTTCATGCAAAGTCAATTTAATACGGATAATTTAAGAATTCAAGAGACCAAAGTAGTTATGGCGCCCATTCAGCTTCATGAAGAGTTGCCGATTACTGCATTGGCAGCAAGCACGACTCTAGATGCGCGTGAGGCTGTGCATAATATTCTAACTGGAAAAGATGATCGTTTAGTGGTTATCGTGGGGCCTTGTTCCATTCATGATACCAAAGCAGCTGTTGAGTATGCGCAGAAATTATTACAGATTAAAGATAAACTACAACAGAATCTGCATATTATTATGCGTGTGTATTTTGAGAAACCGCGCACAACGGTAGGCTGGAAAGGTTTAATTAATGATCCTGATTTAGATGATAGTTTTAACATTAATAAAGGCTTACGTGTTGCACGCAAATTATTGCTAGATCTAAATACACTGGGAGTGCCTGCTGCAACGGAATATCTGGATTTAATTACACCGCAATATATTTCTGATCTGGTTGCCTGGGGAGCAATCGGCGCAAGAACGACTGAGAGTCAGTGCCATAGAGAGCTGGCTTCTGGCTTATCTTGTCCGGTCGGTTTTAAAAATGCAACAGATGGCACTATCGCTATAGCCAATGATGCGATAAATGCCGCAATGCAGCCTCATCATTTCTTGTCGGTGACCAGTGCTGGACACTCCGCTATTTTTTCGACTACAGGTAATGAAGATGTACATATCATCTTACGCGGGGGGGCTGATGGGCCAAACTATGATGCAGTCAGTGTTGATAAAGTGGCGCAAAGTATGCTTAAAGCAAAATTAAAAGCCAATATTATGATTGATTTAAGTCATGCCAATAGTTTAAAACAATGTCAGCGCCAGTTACTGGTGGCTAATGATGTGTCTGAGCAAGTTGCTGGAGGAGACCGACGCATTATTGGGGTTATGATAGAAAGTCATTTAAAATCAGGACGGCAGAATATAGTGGCGGGGCAGCCTCTGGTCTACGGCCAAAGTATCACTGATGGGTGTATTAACTGGGAAGATACTGAGAAGGTGTTGCAGGGGTTGGCACTTGCGGCGCAAAAAAGAAGAACTGTAAAAAACTAACAGGAATAAAATAAGAATGAATGTTTATGTCAATGGTGAACCAAAACAATACGCAGATGATATTAGCGTGGCTGATATTGTTAATGATTTAGGTTTGGCCAATAAACGTATTGCTGTGGAATTAAATAAAGACATTTTACCTTTTAATCAATATACTCAAACTAATGTCAAGTCAGAAGACTGTATCGAAGTTGTACAGGCAATAGGAGGAGGTCAGGGTGATAGTTTTACGGTTGCTGGACAGCAATTTAAGTCCAGATTATTAGTGGGTACTGGTAAATATAAAGATATGCAAGAAACTCGCATTGCTATTGAAGCGAGCGGGGCAGAGATTGTAACTGTTGCAATCAGGCGAACAAATATAGGCCAGAACCCTAATGAACCCAACTTATTAGAGGTGATTTCACCCGACAAATATACTATCTTACCCAATACAGCGGGATGTTTTACAGCTGATGATGCGGTGAGAACCTGTCGTTTGGCTCGTGAGTTATTAGGTGGACATAGACTGGTTAAATTAGAAGTATTAGCAGATCAGAAAACTTTGTTACCTGATATTGTTGAAACCCTAGCTGCTGCTGAATTATTAGTTAAAGAAGGTTTTGATGTCATGGTTTATACCAATGATGACCCGATTATTGCCAAGCGCTTAGAAGATATTGGTTGTGTGGCAGTTATGCCGCTTGCTGCGCCGATCGGCTCCGGCTTAGGTGTGTGCAATCCCTATAATATATTAACGATTGTAGAAAATGCCAATGTACCTATACTGGTTGATGCGGGTGTCGGCACCGCCTCCGATGCGGCTGTTGCGATGGAACTGGGTTGCGATGGCGTGTTAATGAATACTGCAATTGCAGCAGCACAAAACCCTGTATTAATGGCATCTGCAATGAAAAAAGGGATTCAGGCAGGGCGTGAGGCCTACTTGGCTGGCCGTATGCCGAGAAAACGATTTGCATCAGCCTCTTCGCCACTTGATGGTTTAATTGGATAAGTTTGTATGGTATTGCTTGCTGAAAATCAAGGTAAGCCAAGGATAAAAAGTTTTATCCGTCGTATAGGCCGAATGACAACAGCGCAAAAACTGGCATTAGATACTTTATGGGATAAATATAGGCTAGATCATCTACAATCCTGCGATTATGTCGCTGTTTTTGGGCGTAAGGCTCCCGTTATTCTGGAAATTGGTTTTGGCAATGGTGAGAGCCTGGCAAAAATGGCTGAGGAAAATCCCGATAAAAATTATATTGGCATAGAAGTTCACCGGCCAGGTATTGGTAATCTGTTAGCGCAGCTAGAAAGACAAGGAATTACAAATGTACGGGTTTTTTATCATGATGCGATAGAAGTGCTTGAAGAGTGTATTCCTGAGCATAGTTTGTCGGCAGTACATTTGTTTTTTCCAGATCCATGGCATAAAAGAAAGCATCATAAACGGCGTATAGTTCGCCCTAGCTTTGTTAAATTAGTGGCGGATACATTAATGAGTGATGGTTATTTTCATGCGGCAACAGACTGGCAGCACTATGCGCAACATATGCTGAAAGTTTTGTCTGCGGATAAACACTTTCGTAACCAAAGTTCTGATCAACATTTTTGTTCAAGACCTAGCTATCGGCCTTTGACTAAGTTTGAGCAGCGAGGGTTACGTTTAGGGCATAGTGTGTGGGATTTGATTTTTATGCGCAACTAAGGTAACTCGCAACAAATACCCCACCCATCTTGCTGGTCTTTTTGCCTGTCTTCGGCGTGATAGAAATAGTTACGTAGCCTGCTATGCGCCTATTTCTATAGCCTTGAAGACAAACAAAAATCCTGCGCAATATAGGTAGGTTATTTATTGCAAGTTACCTAAAAACGTATACGACACACTTGAGCAGTTGTGTCGTTCCCATTCCTAAGGCAACTTGGAGTACTACTCATTTTCAGTCTACATTTTTTGCAGAAGTACAATAGCTAGTGTTGATGTAACTTCCATTTTGTCAGGTTGCCTGAGTATAATAAATTAGAGCAGATTTTTATTTATAGTCTACAATTCTACTTAAGTAAACGAATAGTTTGAATTTTGGTAATCAGTCTTTTAGGTAATAAATGCGATTACTGTTGATATCAGTGATAAGGCACGAGATGTATGGAATTTAAAAAACAGTTACATGAATATGCACAATGGAGAGAAGATATTGTCCAGGCAATTGAAATGTACCGTGAATGGCGTAATCGCTATGGATTGAGTGATGCACAAAGTACAGATACAGTGTTAAATGTACTGAATGGCTTGAGCAATGATCGTGTTACTTTGGCCTTTGCAGCTGAATTTTCTCGCGGTAAAACTGAACTGATTAATGCCTTATTTTTTGCTGAGAGTGGAGTAAGGTTACTACCTTCATCGCCGGGCAGGACAACAATGTGTCCAACGGAATTATTTTATGATGAAGCAGGGAGCTATATTCGTTTATTGAATATAGAGAGTAGACTAGAAGATATTTCTCTTATTGAATACAAGCAAAGTCCAGAGCGCTGGACCCAGATTGATCTGGATTGCGATTCTCCTACACAAATGCAACAAGCATTTAAAGAGTTAATCTCAGTCAAAAAAGTCTCTAAAGAAGAGGCAACTAAATTAGGTTTATGGAATGATCGTGAAGCAGCAGAATTAGGCTTACTTGATGCAGATGAAGTCGAAATTCCTTGCTGGCGACATGCTTTAATCAGTTTTCCACATGATTTATTAAAAGAAGGCTTATGTATTTTAGATACGCCAGGGCTCAATGCTTTAGGAACTGAACCCGAATTAACTTTAAATATGCTACCTAATGCGCAGGCTATTATTTTTGTATTAGCAGCGGATACCGGAGTGACTAAAAGTGATTTAGATATGTGGCGTAGTCATATTAGCGTCGCACGCGGCACGGGTAAGCAGGGACTTGCTGTTGTGATGAATAAAATTGATTCTATGTGGGATGACCTAGCAGGTGAAGAAGGTTATGAGTCATCAATTACATCACAGATTACAAAATCTGCTTCAATTCTTGGTGTTGATGAGAGTCTGATTTTTCCAGTTTCAGCAAAGCAGGCTTTATTAGCTAAAATTAAATCTGACTCTGCTTTATTAGAGAAAAGTCGCTTAACAGGGTTGGAAACCTACCTATCAAAAGATATACTATCTCAACGGCGCACTATTCTAAAAGAAACAGTAGCACGCAATATTGGGTTTTTAGTCAAAGAATCTTTAAGCCTAACTGAAACAAAATTTAAGAACTCTTTGGCGCAGCTAGAAGAGTTCAAGAAAATAGATTTTGAAAATGCGGATATGACGGGCAAATTAATGGCAGAAACGCGAGACCGTCAAAATGCCTATTTAGCAAATGTAGAAAATTTTCAGGCAAGCCGTCGTGTTTTTGGTGTCCAGGCCAGAATGTTGGTAGATTCTCTGGCTAAAGAAAGAATTGATGAAGTTATTTTAAATACTAAAGGGGATATGTCTAAAAGTCTGACAACTTACGGAATGAAGCAAAATATTCGTAAGTTATTTGATGAATTACGTGATGTGCTGCAAGAGGCAGTTGATACAACTAATGAAACACGACGTCTGGTTAAGGCAATTCATAAGAAATTTAGGGATGAATATGGTTTTAAGGAAATTGAACCCCATTTATTTTCTATTAAGCAATACCAGTTTGAACTAGAGCAAATCTTTGAAGAAGGAGAGCTTTTTCGTTCAAGTGCTAAAACAACAATGACTGAACAGAGTCTTGTTGTCAAAAAATTATATAGTACGATTATTAGCAAAGCACGTGATGTCATGAGGGATGCGCATAAAGATGCATCAGTATGGTGTAACAGTGTGCTTTCGCCTTTAATGCACCAAATTAAGGGGCATAAAAAGCAAATAGAAAGTCGCTTACATATGTTGCGTAAAATTAGTGGCTCCAAAGATAGTATTGCAGACAGCATTGCAGGTCTTGAGGCAGAGTTAGGACCTATAAAACAGCAACACAAGGAGCTGAAAACTATTATCAGAGCAATGCAAATAGAAGGTTATAGTAATAATTAGGGAGCTGGAAATAAATAATCGTCCAATATTGGGCAGGATTTTTGTTCGTATTCAAGGCGTAGTAACAGGCGCATAGCTGGCTACGTAACTGTTGCTACAACGCAGAAGACGGACAAAAAGACTCGCAATATTGGATGATTATTTGTTTCCATCTCCCTTAGTCCGCTCTTTTGGAAGAACATACATTGAGCGGGTCTATTTTCTGTTTTTTATATTAAAAATACATTAATAATTAGAGTGTTATGGAAAGCAGTATAAATAATAAAATATAATATTAGAAATCTGGTATTTTTGACTGCATGTAACGCATTGATTTTAAAGGATTCTATGTGAGTCATTGAAACCTACTAAA
>CAZLLL010000111.1:0-8287 GCA_964560255.1 uncultured Methylomonas sp. | reverse complement strand
AATACATTGTTTTATATTATTTTTATTGACCACGCCAAAGGGAAAAGAGCCATTTATTCGTATGGTGCAGATAAGGGAGCTGGAAATAAATAATCGTCCAATATTGGGCAGGATTTTTGTTCGTATTCAAGGCGTAGTAACAGGTGCATAGCTGGCTACGTAACGGTTGCTACAACGCAGAAGACGGACAAAAAGACTCGCAATATTGGATGATTATTTGTTTCCATCTCCCTAAGCCTACATTCACAAAAGCAACTTGCCTAAGTGCGTCGTGCACGCTCCTTGGTAAAGTATTCTAAAGCACGATAAAAGGAAAGCATATGAAGATTTTAATCAAATATATTATTGCATTTATCACATTAACCATTATGCAAATAGCAAGTGCTGATTTTGTTGATCAACTGGAGGGTATATGGGAAGGAGAAGGTCGATCATCACTTGGCAGGCCGCAAAACTGGAGCATTCGCTTTAGTGCTGATAATGGCACTTACAAAATAGACTATCCCTCTTTGTCTTGCAAAGGGACTTGGTCTTTGGTGTCTACAACAAGTGGAAGTGCGACATTTCTTGAAGATATAAAAATTGGAACAAATATCTGTGTAGACCAGGGAACTGTTGAATTGTTTTGGTCGGAGCAACATAAACTGAAATATATATTCTATTTACCGAATGGAGATATTGAAGCGTTTGCTGAGTTATCCTGCTCAAGTTGTAATATCCATGTAAATATTCCGCTGTCCAGTGATAATTCACTCTATATTCCAAATTTTGATAGTGCTTCGCGTATTGTTACTTTTCCTCAACTTAAAGTGGACAATACAAATATATTTATCAATACTCAACTATTTTTGGATAGAAATGGTAGTTGGAAAATTTTGGCTATCGAACCAAAACCAGCACCCGAACCAACTCCAGATTTGAATTTAACAGGTACCTGGACGGGGAGCTTAGGTGATCCAGGTGGTTTTATTCCATTTCCTGTGCATAGTATAGAATTGTCACTACGACAAAATGGAAAAGATTTATCAGGTATAGGTGTATTGCATCCTCACTGTTCTATATCTTCCCCTTGTGATATAAAGTTTTTTACGATGAGTGGAACAGTCGTTGAACAAGATATTTCTCTGGAATTAATTTTTGATGATAATACAGAAAGCCTGACGGGGACAGTTGCAGATGATTATAAGGTTTTAATTGGTTCTCCAGGTCAGTTTGGAGGGGCAGAATGGAGCCTTATTTTAGTGGAATAATCAGCATGTACTTTTTGCTGGGACACCTGATGATATAGGCTCAGTAGTAATCAATGGGGTCAGAGTAATTTATTTTTTGTCATTAATCCCAGGCAAAGAAAAAATATCAATAACTCTGACCCCATTGATTCACAAATATCCCTACAGCCCAAGAAGCAATAGCCTGAGTAGTTACCTATGTCCTGATTCTAACGGTTTCTGTTGATAGATGTTTTTGCATAGTAATATATTTAAATCATTGTGTTACAGGTTTTTATCTATTCTTCAAAAGGCTAAGAACCATAATTAAGCTATTCATTGCAGACAACCAAGACTTAATTTTTCAAGGATTAACGCCCTTAAGGTAAATATATCAAATACTTAAACCATCAACAGAATCCGTTATAATCAGCCTATGTCTATCAATAAGAAGACGGACAAAAAGACAAGCAAGATGGGGGCGTGTTGCGAGTTACCTTAAGTGTGTCGTACCCATTCCTAAAATAGTTTAATTAACTAGATTAGTAGACAGAAACTGTCTTAACTTTTGCACAAAATAATCTATTTCCTGCTCGGTATTTTCATAGCCCAAACTCACCCGAATAGCTGATTTTGCAAGACTTGCTTCTATGCCCATGGCAGTCAATACATGGCTGACTTCTTGATGACCACTCGCACATGCTGAACCACTCGATATAGCAATACCTTCTTTGTCCAGCTGCATAAGTAGCATTTCACCCACACAATTTTGTACGCCGAACTGCACAGTATTGCTAACACGATGACTATTTCTCGCAAAAATGTTGACTGAGGGTAGTTGCAGCAATTGTGTTTCTAAACGTGTTCTCAGTTGCAAGCAATGTTGACGACGCTGTTCTAATTCAGCATAGGCTAGCTCTGCCGCTTTACCAAACCCAACAATTGCTGGCACATTTTCTGTTCCTGCCCGATATCCGCTCTCTTGGCCTCCTCCTGTTAAAAGAGGGTTTTTGACGTGCCCAGTTGAAGATATTAAAGCACCACAGCCTTTAGGGCCATATATTTTGTGGCTGGAAAGAGACATCAGGTCGACTCCCAAAGCTTGAAAATCAACTGGTATTTTGCCTGCTGCCTGAGTTGCATCAGTATGCACCAAAGTATCTTGCTGTTGCATGATCGCATTAAGACCTGCGATATCCTGAATAACGCCTGTTTCGTTATTTACCAGCATAAATGAAGCAAGATCAAATGGCTTGTCAGTAAGAATAGGGGCTAGGAGGTCAATATAGCCCTGCGGAGTGATGCTAACTAATTTAGCATTGCCAGATTGTAAGATAGAAGGGTGTTCAAAGGCAGAAGTCAATACGTTGGCTTGCGAAAAAAAGCCTTTTAGCGCAAGATTATTTGCTTCGGTACCGCCACTGGTAAAAATAACTTGTTCAGGCCGCGCATTCACCAGCTGAGCAACTTGTCCACGGGCGGTATCAATTGCACTACGAGCAAGTCGTGCTAATTTATATAAACTAGATGGGTTACCGTAGAAATTATTGAAAAAAGGTAACATATCTTGCAACACTCTTTCATCTACAGGTGTTGTCGCGTTATGATCAAAATAGATCATAGTTTACAGCGCTTATTATTTTTTAAATGCTTTATTTTATTGCCATACCCAGAGTCTCATTAGTGCTGGCAAAATGCATAACCTGAGGAACGTCGATATTTTTCTCAGAGACTTTTTTAATATCCTCTTTATCTAATAATTGCCCCAAAGAAATGCCTTCCAGGTAATTACTCACCGTCTCACTCAATCCCATCCATAGGTCATGTGTCAAGCAAGGCTGACCATTGTGACAATTGCTTTGTTTCTCACAATTGGTTAAGTCTACCTGTTCATCAACAGCCATAATAATTTCAGCAATACTGACAGTGTCTGCTTCCCGGCTCAGTTTATAGCCTCCACCAGGGCCGCGAACACCGATCACCAGTCCTGCTCGACGCAAACGGGAAAATAATTGTTCAAGATAGGATAAAGAAATAGTCTGGCGTGTTGCAATATCAGTTAATGTAACCGGTTTCTTCCGACTATGTAAAGCCAAGTCCAGCATTGCAGTGACTGCATAACGCCCTTTAGTAGTTAATCGCACTGTATTTCCTATATAAAGTCATGTTAATTGCTATATTAATAAAACCTAGTAAAACAGTCAAGTATTATAGTCACATAAAATCAATTATTTATCTAGTTCACAATTTCCTAAATCTGGCATTTCTCCCTGCTTACACTGAATGCCCGCAGCTTTCATTGCCTGCTTCATATCATTTATTTGGGTATCCATAAGTTGTATATGCTCAAGCATATGATTGATAGTATAAGTCACTGGATCAGGAGAATTCGCAGTTGTCCCATACGCGTCGAAAGCTATTTTATCTGCAATTTTCTTATGTTCAGCGTGATGCTCATCCTTGACACCCATAACACGCCCCGGAATACCGACCACTGTTGCGCCATCAGGAACCGGCTTAATGACAACCGAATTTGAGCCTATACGTGCATTCTCTCCGATTTCTATCGGGCCTAATATTTTCGCACCGGCACCTACCACAACACCATTATTTAAAGTTGGATGACGTTTACCTTTATCCAGGCTTGTGCCACCTAATGTCACACCATGATATAAGGTACAATCATCACCAATAATAGTTGTTTCGCCTATCACCACGCCCATGCCATGATCTATAAAAAAACGCCTGCCGATAACTGCACCGGGATGAATCTCTATCCCCGTTAGCCAGCGACTGATATGCGCAATAAAACTGGCTATAAATTTAAAATCCTTCACCCATAAGGCATGGCAGATTCTATGCATTAGCACAGCATGAAATCCAGGATAAATAAAAATAACTTCCCAATTAGTTTGTGCGGCAGGATCGCGCTCAAAAACACAATCTATATCTTCTCTTACGCCGTCTATATATTTTTTGACTAAATTAATCATCTCTTTGTTGTAGTATTGCTGTTGATTTTTTTAGGATGCCGCGCAAAATATCCAGTTCTTTGGTATCTAATTTTGCACGATGATAAATTCGGCGCAGGCGGCGCATAATGGAGGTCGATTTATCAAGGTTAATAAAGCCAATCTCATTTAATGCCTGATATAAATGCTGATAAAAAGACTCCATCTGGGCTGAATTTGCCAAAGGAACGGCTAATTCTTTTATTTTGGGAGTATCTATTTTGGATGCAAGCAGTAATTCATAGCAAACGACTTGCACTGCCGCTGCAATATTCAGCGAGCTATATTCCGCGTTACTGGGTATCGTCAGTAGGGTTTGACATAAGTCTAGTTCATGATTTTTTAGACCTGAATTTTCGCGGCCAAAGAGAATGGCAACTTTATTATCTTGCGCTACGCTAGCCAATCTTTCTGCACACGTTCTGGGGGATTCCTCAGGCACAGAAATAGTGCGCGATCTTGCACTTGCTCCTATAACTATTTGACAGTCTGCAATAGCTTCTTGCAAAGTATTGCACAGCACTGCGGAAGCTAAAATATCATCGGCTCCTGATGCTCTGGATGTCGCATCTGCATTGGGAAATGTTTTTGGTGCAACTAGAACTAACTCACTTATGCACATGTTTTTCATCGCCCTGGCAACGGCACCGATATTACCTGGATGGCTTGTTTCAACCAATACAATCTTGATATTAGACAGCAATTTTCAACCCTATTAATAAAAAAAGCCACTATAGCAAAATTTTTGCTATCCTATTCATTTTTCTACGCTCATTATAAAACCAGCTATGCATCCAATGCTCACTATCGCCATCCGCGCTGCGAGAAACGCAGGCGACATCATTCTTCGTGCATCCGAACATGTCAGTCACATTCAAATTGATAATAAAGAGCAGCATGATTTCGTGACTGAAGTTGACCGTCAGGCTGAACAGGAAATTATTAAAATTATTAAAACAGCCTATCCTGACCATGCGATCCTGGCAGAAGAAAGCGGTCAGCATAAAGGGAATGACTACACCTGGATCATTGACCCTTTAGACGGTACGACTAATTTTTTGCACGGTTTTCCACATTATGCCGTCTCCATTGCACTAAAGCATAAAAGTCGTCTTGAAGTCGGCGTGATTTACCTGCCTTTAAGTGATGAGTTATTCACTGCTACCCGAGGCGAAGGGGCGATGCTGAATAATCGTCGTATTCGTGTGACTAAACAGGCCAGTTTGGCAGGCGCATTAATCGGCACAGGATTTCCGTTTAAAATCCAGCAGCAAAAATACCTGGATGCCTATCTGGATATGTTTAAAGCGGTTTGTATGAATACTTCCGGAATACGCCGTACCGGTTCAGCTGCAATAGATCTGGCTTTTTTAGCGATGGGGCGTTTAGATGCTTTCTGGGAAGTCGACTTAAAGTCCTGGGATATGGCTGCCGGAGTTATTATGGTCAAAGAAGCAGGCGGAGTAGTCACAGACCTTTCTTTTGATGATCAGTTTCTGGAATCAGGACATATTATTGCTGGTAACCCCAAGATGCACCAATTAATGTATCAGCTTATTAATCCGCATGTCACAGAGAGTTTAAAATAAGCTATTTATTTGTAGGAGAGATCTTCAGCCGCGAAAACGACATACTCAGCAAGATAGATTGCTCATCTCTATCAACTATGTTGCCTAGGAATATGCACGACACACTTGGGTAAGTTACAAATCCGTAGGGTGGGTAAAGCGACAACGTGCCCGCCCAGCTATACCAAGCAGGGTAATAGCTGTACACTATAAAGGTGGGCACGAAAAAGACCTTTGTCCACCCTACAAGTTGCTTATATTATTTCATGCACCTAAATTAAGGAATGGGAATCAAATAAATTGTGTATTCTGGCTTGTCTTTTTGCTCGCCTTCTGTGTTGCGGCACAATACGTAGCCTGCTATGCGCCTATTGCCACGCCTTGAAGGTAAACAAAAATACTGCGCCATAATTGCACAACGTATTCAATTCCCATTCCTAAGAAAAACAATCAGCATGACTCAGGAAACCTTAACTAAAGATAAAGTAAATCAGGAAACCTCCAAAATTTCCTGGTCCGAACTACAACGTTTTTTTGCTCAGGGATTAGCCGTCTATATCTCTTCCAGCTTGGACTTAGTAGATGTTGCAGACGCTTTTTCGAAGGATAATAAAGTGCTGGTAGAAAAATGGATGCAGCAGCAACAAGTCTATCTGGTCTCCGATCAACAAGCCTCAGAGTGGATTAACGAAAACACGCAGGTATGGGCCGTTGTCGTTAAACCATGGATCCTCGTGCAAAATATTTAAGATTTTTAACTCTATTACCTTGAAAAAACAGGCAGCTTGTACCAAACTTATTAAATACTCGAAAGTGGTTAATAGAGTTGTTCTTGTGAATATACATAATAATGAGTACGTTATGTTTTTTGGCTACCAATTTAACACGGGACAAATCCAAGGTAGGGTGGGCAATCTTTTCTGCCCACCATCAACGCTGAATCACGGTGGGCAGAAAAGATTGCCCACCCTACGAGCTACAAGTTGTCCCGTGTTAAGTTGGTAGCCTGTTTTTTAGTGTACTTCATTTTTTGAAAAAATGGACAAAACTGTATTATCTAGTTTTCTAACAAAAAGATTATTTTAATCAATTGATTTTAAATTATTCTATATAAGTCATTGAAATCTACTAAACTTTAGTATAACCATTTGTTTTTAAATTAAAAGTTAATCGAAAAATATAAAACCATACCCGCTCAATGTAAGTAATATTTAAATACTTCCTAGATTATACGAAACACTTGCCCCCCTTTTTTCAATAATAGAGAACCCCATGGAAAGAAATGACGCAATGGCCTTTATCCTTAAGTTATTAAAACTTATGCTGGATAAAGATGGCTCTGACTTATTTATTACTGCTGGCTGCCCCCCATCAATCAAAATAAAAGGTATTATGACCCCTGTGTCAAAACATGCCTTATCTGCAAATGATTCAAAAGCACTGACCCAATGCATTATGAATGATAAGCAGTTAAAAGAATTTGAAGAAACGAAAGAATGTAATTTTGCTATATCCCCAGCCGGTCTTTGTCGCTTCCGAGTTAACGCTTACGTACAGCAAGGATTACAAGGGCTGGTATTACGTACTATCGCCGCTGAAATTCCAAATTTTGAACAACTCGGGCTCCCTTCTGTGCTGAAAGATCTGATTATGTCTAAGACTGGCTTAATCGTTATGGTGGGTGGAACGGGTTCGGGAAAATCAACCTCAATGGCTTCCATGCTGGATCATCGTAATGAAAACAGCTATGGCCATATCATCACCATTGAAGATCCTATCGAATATGTTCATAAGCATAAAAATTGTGTCATTATGCAACGCGAAGTTGGTGTGGATACTGATGATTGGGAGGTTGCATTACATAACACGCTGCGCCAGGCACCCGATGTCATTGTGCTAGGGGAGATTCGCAACAAACAAATCATGAATTTTGGCATCGAATTTGCCCAGACAGGTCATCTGGCACTTGCAACACTGCATGCTAATAATGCCAATCAGGCCATTGATCGTATCCTCGGTTTCTTTAACACAGAAACACAGTTAAAACTGATGCAGGATTTATCGTTAAATTTACGTGCGATTATCTCCCAACGTCTAATTAAAACAATTGATGGTGGTCGCTGTGCAGCCATTGAAATTTTAATTAATACACCGCTTATCTCAGATTTAATTGCCAAAGGAGATGTGCCTGGGATTAAGCCAATTATGGCAAAATCACGCGAGCTAGGAATGCAAACTTTTGATCAGGCTCTTTTTGATTTATATCAAGAAGGCCGTATTGGCTATGAAGCAGCCCTTAAAAATGCAGATTCAGCCAATGAGTTACGCTTACAAATAAAACTGGCTGGTGGTGCTGGCGGTGGTGGAAACGAGCTAGAGCTAGAGTATACCGAGGAGCACGATGAGGATAAGTTGTAATATCAATTTAGGCTACCAACTTAAGAGGAGACAAGCCATCATTTGTAGGGTGGGCAATCTTTTCTGCCCACCGAGGTTCAAC